>CANQCQ010000001.1 GCA_947589725.1 uncultured Bacilli bacterium
TGACAAAATTTAGTGATGTCAACATAGTAGTCGTATCAAATAAAAAGACAAAAATTGAAAATTTAGTTAGAGTAAAAAAGATATTTGAAAATGCTAATTTAAAAATTGATGGTGTTGTTATAAATAGGGCTCAAACATCTGAAAATAGTTATTATAGTTACTATACAAATGATTATTATTACAAAGAAAATAAAAAATAATGTTTAAAGATATACATTGTCATTTGCTTCCTGGAATTGATGATGGTTCTAAAAGTATGGAAGAAACATTAGAAATTCTAAGAAATGCAGAAAAAGAGGGAGTAACTGAAATAATACTTACTCCACATTACATGGAAAATACCAAGTATAACTGTAATAACACAGATAAAAAGAAATTTTTTAGAAATTTAAAAAAAGAATTAGAAAAAGCAAATATAAATATTAAATTATATTTAGGAAATGAAGTTTATATAACAGAAAAATTTATTGAATTAATCAGAAAAAAACAAATAACAACATTGAATAATACAAAATACTTATTGTTTGAACTACCATTAAATCAAGTATACTTAAATGCTAAACAAGCTTTATATGAACTTATCAGAATTGGTTATGTACCAATTTTAGCACATCCAGAAAGATATAGAGAATTTCAAAAACATCCTGATATGGCTTTAGAATATGCTAGAATGGGAGTTCTCTTACAAGGAAACTATTTAAGTCTTTTTGGAAAATATGGAAGTGGAGCTAAAAAAACTTTAAAAATTCTCTTAAAAAAAGGACTTATTACTTTTTTAGGAAGTGATATGCACCATACTGGAGAATATAAAATAGCTAAAGCTAGAAAAAAAATAAAGAAAATAGTGAAAAAAGACCAAATAGTAGACAATTTATTTTATAACAACTTTGATAAAGTGGTTAGAGATGAAGATTTTGAAATTACTAAATAAATTGCAAAAACAAAAATAGGGGTGACGTTATGTACGAACAAACTATAGATGAAGCAGTTCCTAAAGTATCAATAAGAAAATCAACCTATCTAGTATTTAAAAGATTGTTTGATATTCTTATTTCTATTATAGGATTAATAATATTGATTCCAACAGCAATAATTATTAAGATAGCTTATACGTGTACTGGAGATTTTTCATCTATCATATTTATTCAAGATAGAATCGGTAAGAATGGTAAAATTTTTAAATTTTATAAATTCAGAACTATGGTTCCTAATGCTGACGAAATATTATTTAGATCTATGGAATTTGATGAAGCATTAGCTGATGAATATAATGAAAATAAAAAATTAAAAAATGATCCAAGAGTAACAAAGATTGGTAAAATTTTAAGAAGATTATCAATTGATGAATTACCACAATTTATAAATATTTTCTTTGGTGATATGTCATTAATTGGTAATAGACCGTATTTGCCAAGAGAAAAGCAAGATATGGGTAAATATTATGAAGATATCGTTAAGACAAAGCCTGGACTTACTGGATATTGGCAAGTTTCAGGAAGAAGTAATACAACATTTAAGAAAAGACTACAATTAGAAAGAGATTATTCTAATAACGTAGGATTAGTATTAGATGCAAAAATATTTTTTAAAACATTTATTGTAGTTATACATGGTAATGGTGCAAAATAAAAAGTTTATAGTTTATCTAAAAAATTGTACGTTTTAGATAGATGTAAATACACATGTGCAATGTGTATTTTTTTATAAAAATGAGGTAAACTTATGAAGAAAATACTATTAGTTGGAAATGATCCATCAGTAAAAGGTGGGATAACCACAGTTATTAGTCAAATATTAGAATATGACTGGAAAAAGAAAAATATTGAATTAAAATTTATTACGACATATATTGATAAATCTAATATCCAAAAAATTCTATTCTTTGTTATAGCGTATTTGAAAATACTAATTAATTTTATTTTTTGGAGACCTGATAAAATACATATCCATATGTCTTATCAAGGAAGTTTTACAAGAGCTTCAACTATTCAAAAACTAGCTAAATTATTTAAAATTGAAGTAATAGTTCATCTTCATGGCTCAGAATTTAAGAAATGGTATGATAAGCTTAATGATAAGAAGAAGAGTAAAGTAAAGAGCTTTATTAAAAATTCAAATTATTTTGTTGTATTAGGAGAAAAATGGAATAAAATTGTTAGAGAAATTGAACCAACTGCTAATCTAATAGTAATAAATAATGCTGTAAGAATACCTAATCAAATAGCTCATTACAATTCATTTTTTAATATTCTTTTTTTAGGAGTATTAATTAAAAGAAAAGGAATAGATGATTTAATTGATTCTGCTTCTTTATTAATTAATAAATATAATGTAAAAAATATTAAATTTTTGATTGCTGGTACAGGCAACGAGGAAGAGCAATTAAAAAAGAAAGTAATTAATCTTAAACTAGAAAAATACATTGAATTTATTGGTTGGGTTGATAATGAGAAAAAAGAAGAATTATTTAAAGAATCTCAATTATTTGTTTTACCTTCATATAATGAAGGACTACCAATGAGTATACTAGAAGCAATGAGTTATGGTATCCCCGTAGTAGCAACAAATGTTGGTGATATATCAACAGCTGTAATAGATAATAAAACTGGAGAATTAATTTATTCTGGAGACGTTGAAAAGCTTGCAGAAAAAATTTATAACATGGTTAAACTAGATAAACAAAATTGGTCTTTATTCAGTAACAATTGTCTAGAGCTAATCAAGAAAAACTTTTCATCTGAAGAGTTCTATAAAAAGATAGAAATGATTTATAAAGGAGAAGAGAACTCATGATAAAAAAAATAGTAACAAAATTAAGAATAAAAAAATGGAAAAACAATGGATTAAAAATAGGTAAAAATTTTCAATTAGAAAGGAATTCTTTTATTGATTCATCATTTCCATGGCTAATTGAGATTGGAGATAATGTTACTATTGCACCTGATGTTTTAGTTTTAAGTCATGATGGTAGTACAAAAAATCTAACAGGTTATACTAAAATTGGCAAGGTAAAAATTGGAGATAATGTTTTTATAGGATCAAAAAGCATTATATTACCTAACACTAAAATAGGTAAAAATTCAGTTATTGCAGCTGGCAGTATCGTAGTTGGGGATGTACCTGATAATGTAGTCGTTGGTGGTCAACCTGCCAAAGTTATTATGGATGCTAATGAATTCAAAATAAAACATGAAAATAAAATGAAAAATGGTATTACTTATGATATTTCTTATACAAGAAGAGGTAAAGTTACTGATGTGAAGAAAGCAAAAATGATAAAAGATTTAGAAAACAATAAAAATGGTTATATTGTATAGGGGGCATTTTATGAAAACTTCATTAGTTAGTATTATTGTTCCTGTATACAATGTTTCAAAATATTTAAAGCAAAATTTTGATTCATTAATAAATCAAACCTATAAAAATATAGAGATTATTTTTATAGATGATGGATCAACAGATGATTCAGGAACAATATGCGATTCATTTCAAAAACAAGATTCAAGAATACGTGTTATTCATAAACAAAATGAAGGACTAGGATTAACACGTAATGTTGGTATTTCATCGGCTAAAGGTGAATATATAATGTTTTTAGATGCTGACGATTTTATTGATACCAAAATGGTTGAAATCTTATTAAATAAAATTCAAGAAACTAATTCGGACGTAGTTTATTGTGGTTTTAATGAATATTACAATGAATCAAATATTGTAAAAAGAAGTAGCTGTTTTTCTGGTAGATCATTTACAGATGATATATTTGATAACGTAATATTAGAAATGATTGGTTCACCATTTGACTCAAAAACAGATACAAGAATTTCTATGTCAAGTTGTATGGCAATATATTCATTAGACGTAATAAAGAAAAATAATATAAGCTTTTATTCAGAAAGAGAGTATATCTCAGAAGATTTAATTTTCCAAATTGCCCTTTTAAAAAAATGTAAAAAAGTAACTATTATAGAAGATAATTTATATTACTATAGATATAGTAATGAAAATTCATTAACCCATAAATTTAATATAAACGATTTTGAAAGAAATAAAGCAGTATATTATAAAGTTAAAGAACTTTTAATTAATTCTAGTTCAAAAGAAGAAGATAAAAAGAAAATAAATAATAGTATTAATAGATTTATTTTAGCAAGACTTAGAGTATGTATTACAAAAGCCTATTCTTATTCAAAAGTAAATAAAGATTTTGATTTCAATGATTGTGTTAAATTATATATAAATGATGACTTAATTAGAAAAATAATAAAACAATATCCAATTTTTATTAAAAATGTTCAGCAATCAATATTTAATTTTTTTATTAGAATAAAGAGTATACATATGATTAAGTTATTACTCTGGTTTAAATATAAAAATAAAGTACAAAGATTTTAGGAAAAGAGGGATTGTATGTATATAAAAACTAATGAGATTGGAAATAAATTAACTTTATTTGTCTTATTCTATTATATGATTTCATATGTTTTATCTTATTCTTTTGGATTTAATAAAATGATATTATATTTGGCAGATATTTTTAATATAGCGTTATTCATTATAGCTTTGCTTCATAATAGAGGAAAATCTGGATTTAAAAAAGTATATTTAATAATGATATTGTACATTTTCCTAGGAATATTTTCTAATTTAGTAAATTTTGAGAGTAAATTTTTATTAATATGGGGATTAAGAAATAGTGCGAGATTTTTTACTTTCTTTTATTGCTGTGTCACTTTTCTTACCAGAAAAGATATTGAGTTTATTTTTAAAGTAATAAAATACTTATTTTATTTATCAGTGCCACTTTGCCTATATCAGAGATTTATTGTAAAATATGGTGCCGGGGTTATTTTATCAGATCAAGTAGGTGGAATATTCTTTACTCATTCTGGTTGCAATGCTCCTCTTCATGTTATTATTTTACTTTACTCTATATATATAATATTAAAATATTTTGCAGGTAAAGTTAAATTCATGGACTTTTTAATAACTACTATTTTAAGCCTTGCAATGGCTGTTTTAGCAGAATTAAAAATATATGTAGTTGAATATGTTGTTATTGTTGTTTTAGCAGCTATATTTAGTAAAGTATCAATAAAAAGTGTAATTAAAATATTTATTCTATTAATAATGTTATCAATTTCAATAAGTTATTTTGTCTTGATAAATGGTGGTAATAATGATTATTCTAACAACTTTACTTTGAAAGGAATACTTGATTATGCAACAAATGAAAAAGGTTATACAGGAAGTGGAGACTTAAATCGATTAACAGGAATATTAACTGTTCGTAATACTAATTTCAAAAATGATAGCTTCAAAAGATTATTTGGAGTAGGTTTAGGAAATTCAGAATATACACTTTCTTTTCAAAGTAAATATTATCTTCAAAATAAAATATCTAACTATTATTACTTACAAGATGTATGGATATATGTAGAAACTGGTTTTATTGGACTTCTTTTATTTCTATTAATATTTGTCAATGTTTACAAAGAAAGCAAATATATAAAAGTCTCTTTTTATAGCAACTATGGAAAAATTATAACTGCAATTTCAATCATTTTATTAATTTATAACATATCTTTTAGAATGGAATCTGCTGGCTTTTTACTATATTTAATACTTGCCATGCCATATATAATTAGAAAGGATGAATTAGATGAAGTTAATTCCTAAAAAAATTCATTATTGTTGGTTTGGAGGAGCTCCAATTCCAGAAAAAGATCAAAAATGTATTGAATCATGGAAAAAGTTTTGTCCTGATTATGAAATAATAGAGTGGAATGAAAGCAATTATGATATAAAGAAAAATAAATATATGTATGATGCCTATAAAGAAAAAAAATGGGGTTTTGAACCTGATTATGCTAGATTAGATATTATCTATAATGAAGGTGGATTTTATCTAGATACAGATGTAGAATTAGTAAAATCACTAGATGAACTTAGAAATAATGAATGCTATATGGGATTTGAATTTGATAATTATGTTAATGGTGGAATAGGTTTTGGAGCATTAAAAGGAAATCAAGATATAAAAAGATTAAGAGACATGTATAATGAATTAAGTTTTTATAAAAAAGATGGAGAACTAAACTTAAAACCTAGTCCTCAATATTTAACAGAATTTTTACAAGAGCGTGGACTAATTCGTAATAATAAAATGCAAAAGATAGATAGCATAGTTATATATCCACAAGAGTTTTTTGCACCTAAAAATTATGAAACAGGAGAAATAAATCTTACAAATAATACAATAAGTATCCATCAGTATAATATGTCATGGGTTGATCCTATGAAAAAAAAGTGGCATAACAGAGAACAAAAGTTAGCTAGTAAAATAGGAATAAAATTTGCAAAACCAATTATTAAAATTTTAAGTTTTCCAGACAGAGTTTACAATAAAATCAAAACTAAAGGTTTAATTGGAACAGTAAAGTTTATTCTAAAGAAAAT
Source organism: uncultured Bacilli bacterium (assembly GCA_947589725.1). The sequence continues at coordinate 6,460 of CANQCQ010000001.1, forward strand.
AAAAAAATAAATATTGGAGATGTTTAGTATGATTAATGTTGTATTAAATCAGACTTCTATTCAACCTCATACGAGTGTTATAATAGTTGGTCTTAAAAAATTACAAGAAAAAAAATTAATAAACTTATCAATAAATGATTTACAATCAACATGTGGATCTTGTAAAAATTATGGAATTACAGTTTTAGAAATTAATGGAAAGAATGTTGTCATTGATGTAGCAGACGGATATGGTGATACAACAGAATATAAAATTAACTTAGCTAAAAATTGTGATTATTATTTTAGAAGAAGTTTTAATAAAGAACTAAACATAAAATATTATGGTAAAGATTTGAGTAAGAAAATTTATCCTTTAGGAATGAATTATTATTGCTACTATAAAGGTGAAAAATTTGATTTTTCTAGGCAATCAACTATAAAAAAGATTATCAGACAATTTATGGGATTTAAGAGTGAAAAATGGTTCACAATTGATAAATTAGAGTATGAACCATCATTTAAACAAAATCCTAAAATTATCTTTTTTTGTAGATTATGGGAACCTCAAGAAGATGAATATAAAGAGCATTTTGAAACCATATCAAAAATGCGTATAGAGGTTATGAGAAAGCTAAAAAATAAGTATCAAAAATCCTTTGTGGGGGGGGTATTCAAAGATTCTTATTCTTTAAAAATGTGCCCCGATTTGGTAGTTTCAAAAAAATATACAAAAAGAGACGCCTACTTGAAACAATTAAAAAAAGCAGATATTTGTATCGGTTCATTAGGACTTGGCAATTCAACAGGATGGAAAACTGCAGAATATGTTATTGCGAGTAAAGCAATAGTTATGGAACAGCCAGTATATGATGTTCCTGGAAAATTTTGCGATGGAGAAAATTATTTAAGTTTCAAAACAGCTGATGAATGCTTAGAAAAAGTCGATTTTCTAATTAATAATCCTGACAAAATAATCAAAATGGAACAAAAAAATAGAGATTATTATTTAAATTATTTATCTCCAGATGCTCAAATGAAATATGTAATTGAAACAGTTTTGAATGAAAGGTAGAAATATTTGATTATGAAAAATATAAATATATGTTTTTTTTCTGGAGTTATTGCAAATAGTGGTGGAACTGAAAGAGTTTGTTCAATAATTGCGAACGAATTATCAAATAGAGGATATAATGTAAGAATATTAAGCTTTTGGGGGCGAGGAAATTCTTATTATAAGTTAAATGATGATATAAAAGTAGATTTTCTACTAAATCCAAGCAAGGAAGGAAAACTATTTAGAACTTATATATATCCTATAATAAAATTGCATAATTATATTAAAAAAAATAAGATTGATATTTTTATAGATGTAGATACAGTGCTTGCAAATTATACTTACTATGCAATTAAAAATACTAACTGTAAGTGGGCTTCATGGGAACATTTCAATTATTCTAGAATGATTGAAAGTCCAGAAAGAAAAGAAAGAATTAAAGCCAAACAAAGAATAAAAAGTCGCGCAGATTTATTAATTGTATTAACAGATGAAGATAAAAAGATGCACATTGAGGGAATGAATTTTAATAAGGATCAAATAAAAAGAATATATAATCCTTCACCATTCTCAATCAGTAATAATGAATATAATTTTAACTCTAAAATATTTTTTTCTGCAGGTCGATTATTTCATCAAAAAGGTTATGATATGTTAATTGACGCATGGAAAATATTTGAAGAAAATAATTTAGATTGGAAATTAATTATAGCTGGCAATGGAGAAGAAGAAAATAAATTAAAAGAAAAAGTAAAAAGTTTAAATCTAAAAAATATTAATTTTGTTGGTCAAATAAAGAATATCGAAGATTATTATAAAAAGGCTTCTTGCTATGTTTTATCTTCTAGATATGAAGGATTTCCAATGGTAATTCTAGAAGCCGAATCATTTGGTTTGCCAATAATTGCCTTTGATTGTATTACTGGTCCTAAAGAAATGATCAAAGATAATGGTTATCTTGTAAAGAATCAAGATATCGAAGATTTAGCAAGAAAAATGCTTGAATTTGCTAAAGATGAAAATAAAGCAAAATTATTTTCTATAAATTCTAAGAAAAATCTAGAAAAATTATCAATAGATAAAATTGTCGATGAATGGGAGCTTGAAATTAAAAGACTATTGAAAGACAAGTAGAGGTGAATAATATGAAAAAATTAATAGTTATTTTGAATCTATATAGATTAATAATACCCTCTATTTTTTACCTGGGGGGGGGTACTTTTAGAAAAATAATCAATAAGGATTTGGAAAAATATGGCTATTCTGTAAAATTTAATATGGATACATATTATGGCTTTTTGTATTCCTTAGTATATAATTATTCTTTCCGTGCTATTTTTTATTATCGTATTTATGAACATAAGCTTATAAAAAATTTAGAAATGCTAGTATTACCTAATAAAAGAGATATTGAAATAACAGGAGATATAGCTCCGGGGATGATTATTTTTCACGGACAAGGAACTATAATCCACGCAAAAAAAATTGGTAAAAATTTTTCATGCTATCAACATGTTACAATAGGTAGAAACAGTTCTCACGATTATGGTAGTGAAAGTTTACCAACTATAGGTGATGATGTTACTATTTATACTGGAGCAGTAGTGGCTGGAGGAATAAAAATTGGTAACAATGTCTCAATTGGAGCTAATTGTGTGGTATTAAGAGATGTACCTGATAACTCTGTTGTTATCGGTAATAAATGTATAGTAAAAAATATATAGAATAGTTTTACAATCCTTTTTAAATATGATATAATATTGACGTTTGAAAAAGGGAAGGTGTAACAGCTGTGAAAATAAATAGAGCAAAGAATGCTAGTCGAAATATAATTTTTGGTTTAATATTTAAATTTTCTCAAATTATTATGCCATTTATTATGCGTACAATTATGATTTATTATATGGGTATTGCATATGCAGGGTTGAGTAACTTATTCTCATCAATTTTGCAAGTATTAAACTTAGCAGAACTTGGAATAGGTGCAGCATTAACTTTTAGTATGTATGAACCAATTGCTAAGAATGATGAAGAAAAAATTTGCGCTTTAGTAAATATGTATAAAGTTACTTTTAGAATTATTGGTTTAATAATATTAATTATTGGACTATGTCTTTTACCATTCTTACCTAATTTGGTCTCAGGAGAAGTTCCTGGAGGTTTAAATCTTTACGTTTTATATTTAATGAATTTAGGAGTTACAGTACTATCTTATTGTCTTTTTGCGTATAAGAATAGTTTAATATATGCTCATCAAAGAAATGATATAATTAGTAAAGTAATGTTAGGTACATCTATAGTTCAATATTCTTTACAAATTGTTTCAATAGTTATATTTAAGAATTATTACTATTATTTAATTTCTTCTATAATATATCAAATCTTAACAAATCTAGTAACTGCATTTTTAGCAGATAAAATGTATCCAAAATATAAACCAAAAGGAAAAGTTGATAAAGAAACTGTTACGTTTATTAGAAAAAGAGTTCTAGGTTTAATTACAAATAAAATGGGTAATACCTTACTAAACTCAGTTGATTCCATCATTATTTCTGCTTATTTAGGTTTAACAATATTAGCATCTTATCAAAATTATTATTTTGTTATAACAGCATTAGTAGGTATAATTCTTGTTGTTTATGATGCTTGTTGTGCTGGAATAGGAAACAGTTTGTTAACTGAAAGTATAGAAAAAAATTATGATGATTTTAGAACTCTAACATTTATAATTTCATTCTTAACTATATTCTGTTGCAGTTGTATGTTGTGCTTATATCAACCATTTATAACATTATGGGTTGGTAAAAAATATTTATTAGATTATTCTTTAATAATACTTCTTATTTTATATTTCTTCGTATATCAAATAGAAAGAATAATAGGAGTTTATAAAGATGCAGCAGGAATTTGGTATGAAGATAGATATAGGCCTCTAGCATCAGCAATACTTAATTTAATTTTAAGTTTGGTAATGGTTAAATTTCTAGGATTAAACGGAGTTAAATTAGCAACTATTATATGTATGACATTATGTAGTACTCCATGGTTAATTAGTACTCTATATAAATATGTTTTTAAAGGACAAAGTAAATCAACATATTATATGGATTTGATTAAATATTTTATCTTGGGAACAATAAATTGTGGTATAACATTTTTCATAATTTCTTTTATAAAGGGAGATGGAATACTACTATTTATAACGAGAGGTATAATTTGTTCTATAATCTCAATATGTATAAATTTAATTTTCTTTAGAAATAATATTTATTTAAAGAAATCTTATAAGCTAATAAAAAAGATGATAAAGAAAAGTGATAAAATAGAAGGTTGTGTTTAATATGAAAATAGCTATAGCAGGTACAGGATATGTTGGTTTGTCTTTAGCAACATTATTAAGTCAAAAAAATGAAGTATATGCATTAGATGTAATTCCAGAAAAAGTAGATATGATTAATAAAAGAATATCACCAATTAGAGATAATTTAATTGAAGAATACTTTAAAACAAAAAAATTAAATTTAAAAGCTACTTTAGATTATAAAGAAGCTTTTACTAATGCTGAATTTGTAATTATAAGTACACCTACTAATTATGATGATGAATTAAATTTCTTTGATACATCATCAGTAGAGGATATTATTGAAAAAGTAATTAGTTTAGGTAATAAATCAACAATTGTTGTTAAATCAACCATCCCTGTTGGATTTATTGAAAGTATGAAAAATAAATATCATATTAATAATATTATGTTTTCTCCAGAATTTTTAAGAGAAGGAAAAGCACTTTATGATAACTTATATCCATCAAGAATAATAGTTGGAGAAAAGAGTCAAAAAGCAGAAGAATTTGCTAATTTATTAAAAGAATCATGCCTAAAAGCTGATGTAAAAATAAAATTCATGAATAGTACTGAAGCAGAAGCTGTCAAGCTATTTGCTAATACTTATTTGGCTTTAAGAGTATCTTATTTTAATGAATTAGATACATATGCTGAATTAAATGGCCTTAATACTAAAGATATAATTGATGGAGTATGTTTAGATCCAAGAATTGGAGAACACTATAATAATCCTTCTTTTGGATATGGTGGTTATTGCTTACCAAAAGATACTAAACAATTATTAGCTAATTATAAAAAAGTTCCTCAAAATTTAATTGAAGCAATAGTAAAATCAAATGATACAAGAAAAGATCATATTACTAAAATGATTTTAAAAAAGAATCCTAAAGTTGTTGGAATTTACAGATTAACTATGAAGACAGATTCTGATAATTTTAGAGCTAGTGCTATTCAAGGAATAATAGATAGATTAAAATTATCTAATGTTGATGTAATAATATATGAGCCTACTTTAAAAGAATCATATTTTAATGAATGTAGAGTTATAAATGACTTTTCTACATTTAATGAAATGTCTGATTTAATACTAGTAAATAGAATGGATGAAAACACAACAAAGTTAACTAAAGAGATTTATACAAGAGATTTATTTAGTAGGGATTAATAATTTAAATATTTTGGAAGTGAGATTATGAAAAAAGCAATCAAAGAACAACCATTAATTTCAATTATAATACCAGTATATAATGTTGAAAAATATCTAAACCGTTGTGTAGAAAGTGCTGTAAAACAAACTTATGCTAATCTTGAAATTATTTTAATAGATGATGGATCAAAAGATAAAAGTAAAGAAATGTGCGATACATGGATGGAAATAGATTCTCGCATAAAGGTAATTCATAAGGAAAATGGTGGTTTATCTGATGCAAGAAACAATGGCCTAGTAGCAACAACTGGTGAATATATTTGTTTTTTAGATTCTGATGATTGGATATCTTTAGATATGATAGAAAAAATGTATAATGCACTTAAAGATAGTAAAGCAGAAATATCCGTTTGTCGATACGTGGGAGTTTTCCTAAACGGAGAAAAGTCTTACTATGATAAAAGATATCAAAATGAAGTATTTGATCAAAAATCAGTAATTAAAAAACTTTTAGAAGGAAAACAGATATCAAATCATGCATGTTTCAAATTATTTAAAAGTTCCATATTAGAGCAAAATTTATTTCCAAAAGGAAAGAGTTATGAAGATATTTATGTAATGACTGATTTGTTTTTAAAATGCAACAAAGTGGCATACATAGATGAAGATTTATATTTTTATTATCAAAATGATGCAGGTATAACAAAAAATACAACCTATAAAAATTGTTATTATCGTCATGATGCTGTAATAAATAGTTATGAGAAAATTTTGAATGCATATCCAGATTTATATCCTGAGGTAAATTTGTCAAAATGGTATAATGATGTTAATATTTTATATGAGGTAGAAAAGATAAAAGATGATAAAATTGGTGCTAAAAATTTAAAAAAAATAATAATTAAAGAAATTAAAAATTTACCAATCAATTTACCATTACAACCAAGTGAAAAATTACTTAATTATACATTACATATTGCACCATCATTATATAAATTATGTAATAAATTAATTTTATTACAAAGAAAGATTAGAGGTAAATAAGATGCAAGAACGATATGATTCACTAAATGGTTTGAGAGCATATAGTGCAATTCTCATTATACTAGTTCATGTAGTACAACAAACAAATATTATTAATTCAAAATCAAATTTTTATAAAATTTCATCACAATTTGGTTGGCTTGTATTTTTGTTTATGATAATAAGTGCCTTTTCAATGTGTTGTGGTTACTATAATAAAATAAAAGAATCAAAAATATCTATTGTTGAATTCTATAGTAGAAGATATAGAAAAATATTACCATTTTTTGTATTTTTGACTTTGCTTGATATTATATATTCTCATAATTTACGATCATTATATGAAGGTTTTGCAAATATTACATTAACATTTGGATTATTACCTAATCCAGTAATTTCTGTTATTGGAGTTGGTTGGACATTAGGAGTTATATTTGTTTTTTATCTTTTATTTCCATTCTTTGTCTTTTTAATTAAAGATAAAAAAACAGCAATAAAATCATTTCTAATTGCATTAATTTTCAATATGATATGCAATGTATATTTCTTTACACCAGAGTTTGTTCAAAGTAACTTTTTAGCAAGAAAGAATATAATTTATTGTTCTGTTTTCTTTTTAGCAGGTGGCATAATATACTTATATAGAGATAAATTAGCAAAAATTTCATCTAAATATAAATATTTATTTTTATCTTTATGTATTTTACTTACAGTCATATATTATAATTTACCAAATTATATTATGATTAGTGAAAATTTATTTGTAATTGAAATGATAATAATTTTCTCAACTTACTTAATTTATGCTATTGGAAATAATAAAAGTAAGTTTTTAAATAATAGATTTACAAAAATAATAAGTGATATAAGTATGGAAATATATTTATCTCATATGTTAATTTTTAGAATAGTTGATAAATTACAATTACAATTAATAATTAATAATAATTTAATATTATTTTTTGTAATCTTTATTACAACTTTTATTCTAACAGCATTATTTAGTTATACATTTCGAAAATATCTATTACCTATTATCAATAAATTCTTTTTTAAAGAACAAAATAATTAATAAGAAAAATTTATTAAGTTATAATTATAATAGTTAAAAATCTACAGAAAAGTTTAAATTTTTGTAGATTTTTTTATTTTAATTATACTTTATTTTAGTAATTGCCACATAAGCTTGACAAAAATGGCGAGGAGGGGTATAATTTTAACGAATTTGATTAATGTGGTGATTTTATGGTATTTTCTTCAACAGTTTTTCTTTTTTTGTTTTTACCTGTAACTTTAATTATTTATTATAATCCTATAATAAAAAGTAGAAAATTTAAAAATTATTTCCTATTATTAGCAAGTTTAATATTTTATGGATATGGAGAACCATTATTTATATTCTTGATGTTGTTTTCAATTTTTGTTAATTATTGTTTAGGATTAAAAGTTGCTAAAAGTAATAATAGAAAAATGTATGTAACTTTTGCTTATATTTTTAATTTATCTATTTTATTTATATTTAAATATTTAGCTTTTACATTAGATAATATTAATTATTTATTTAATACAAATTTTTTTGTAAAAATAACATTGCCGATTGGAATTTCGTTTTTTACTTTTCAAATATTATCTTATGTTATTGATGTATATAGAAAACCTGAAAGTGTACAAAAAAATATTTTAAATGTTGCACTATATATATCATTATTTCCTCAACTTATTGCAGGTCCAATAGTAAGATATGAGACAGTAGCTGATGAACTAACTAATAGAGTTGAAAACTTTTCTGATTTTTCTAGTGGTATACAGAGATTTGTTATTGGTCTTGGAAAAAAAGTATTAATTTCTAATTATGTAGGATTAATTGCCGATAATATTTTCTATAATATGTCAGTAGAAAGTATATCAACTATGACAGCTTGGATAGGCGCAATTGCCTATACTTTGCAAATCTACTTTGATTTTTCAGGGTATAGTGATATGGCAATAGGTCTTGGAAGAATGTTTGGTTTTCATTTTAATGAAAACTTTAATTATCCATATATAGCTTCTTCTATAACAGATTTTTGGAGAAGATGGCACATTTCTTTATCAACTTGGTTTAGAGACTATGTTTATATACCACTAGGAGGAAATAGAGTTTCAAATATAAGACACATACTAAATCTGTTTATTGTTTGGCTATTTACTGGTTTATGGCATGGAGCTAATTGGACATTTATAGTATGGGGATTATTCTATTTTGTTTTACTACTTCTTGAGAAAAAAACAAATATAATAAAAAAATTAGGACATCTATCATATGTTTATACATTGTTTTTTGTAATAATAGGCTGGATAATCTTTAGATCAGATAATTTATTAATTGCGATTAATTATATAGGAAAAATGTTGGGTATTGGAACTTGCTTATTTGATAGAATGGCCCTTGAGTATATTAAAGTAACTGGACTAATTATTCCTATTGGAATAGTTTTATCAACACCTTTACTAAAAAATATATGGAATAAATTAAAAATTAATATAAATATAAAAGAAGTAGTAAAAGTGTTCACTATTATATTAATATTTATATTCTCAATTTTAACATGTATAAGTTCAACTTATAATCCATTTATTTATTTTAATTTTTAAATAAGGAAAGAGGAAACATATGAATAATAAAATAAAAAAATGTGGTTGTTTTATTGTATTAGGAATATTATTTCTAATGTTATTAAACACAATTTCTTGTACTTTAGCACCTAAAATTGTCTCAAAATTAAAAATTAATAATGAAAAAGTAAATGAATTATTTAAAATAACAAAATCAACACCTCCATATGATTTTACTATAGATTATCCATTTGAAGATAATGATAAAGATAATACAGAAAATGAAACAAGAAATTTAAATATTATTGACAAATATCTATCATTAATTAATACTATTAAAACTAAACTAGAGGCAAATACTTCAAAGAGACTAATTGGTTATCAAAAGTCTATTGAATTATCATATATCTATAATAAATTAATTTCATATAAACTAGTATCTAATGAAGAAACTTCAAGAATTATACTTGAAGGTGATTATTACACTCGTTTAAGACAAAAAAATAATATGAAAATTCTTGCTAATAAACTTATAAAGTTAAATAACGAATTAAAAGATGAGAATATTGATTTCTTATATATTCAAGTTCCAAATAAAATATCTCCAACTCAAGAAATTTCTCCAATATATTATGATTATACAAATGAAAATACTGATGAATTATTAAAACTAATTAAAAATAAAGTAGAATATATTGATATAAGAGACAACATTCAACAAAATAATTTAAATCATCTGAGCCTATATTTTAAAACTGACCATCATTGGCTTCCAGAAACTGGTAGATGGGTTACCGAAGAAATTTCTAAATATTTAAATGATAATTATGATACAAATTTAGAGATAGACAATATTACTGAGGAAAAATTTCAGTATAAAAAATATTCTAATATTTTCTTAGGTTCTGATGGAAGATATGTCAGTTTAGCAAATGCAAAACCAGAAGATTTAACTTTAATAACACCAAAGTATAAAACAAACTTAAGAATTACCATTCCAGAGAAAAAAATAAATAAAGTTGGTAGTTTTGATAAAACAATCATTGATAAAAGTCAATTAAAATATACAAACTACTATAATATAAGTCAATATGAAGCTTATATGTATGGTGATAGAGCTTTAATCGAAGTAAAAAATAATTTAGTAAATAATAATAAAAAAATATTATTAATAAAAGATAGTTATGCAAACGTAGTTTCTCCTTTTCTTTCTTTAGAAAATGAATATTTATCTACTATTGATTTAAGATACTTTAATGGTAGTCTAAAAAGTTATATTGAAAAATTTAAACCCGATATAGTATTAACATTATATTCTGGTTTTACAATATCTGATGTAGAAATAGGATCTAGTGATCAATTATTAGTAAATAGATTAATTTATTAGATTTTAATTATCAAGAATAAATAACTATTCTTGATTTTTTTCTTTATATAATAATCAATTTGCTTCTTTTTAATTTTTAGGTTATAATAGTGCAAGAATTGATGTAAGAGCTCTTATTGTATTTAAAAAGAAAGTGAGTGGTATTTTTGAGTAATAGAAAAATAAGTGTTATAGTAGCAACTCATAAAAAATATCAAATGCCCGAGGATAAGATGTATTTACCACTACATGTTGGGGCAGAAGAAAAAGAAAATTTAGGATATAAAAAAGATAATGAAGGATTAAATATATCTAAAAAAAATCCTTATTTTTGTGAGTTAACTGGAGTATACTGGGCCTGGAAAAATTTAAACTCAGACTATATAGGACTTGTCCATTATAGAAGACATTTCATGCTTAAGAAAAAATCTAAAGATAAATTTAAAAATATCTTAACTTATGAAGAGGCAAGTAAATTATTAGAAAAAGTAGATGTAATATTACCAAAAAAAAGAAATTATTACATTGAAAATCTCTATGATCATTATAAACACACAATGTACATAGAACCATTAGATTTAACAAGAGATATAATTGAAAAGAAATACCCTGAATATTTAAAAGAATTTGATAAGTTAAAACAAAGAAAAAAAGCTCATATGTTTAATATGTTTATAATGAAAAGAGAAATATTTAATAACTATTGTGAATGGCTTTTTGATATTTTATTTGAACTAGAAAAAATAACTGATACTACTAAGTATAATCAATTTCATGCTAGATTTTATGGAAGAATTTCCGAATTATTATTAGATGTATATTTAAATAAAAATAATATTTCATATAAAGAAGTTAAATTTATTTATATGGAAAAGATAAATGTAGTAAAAAAGATTAAGTCATTTTTAAAAGCTAAATTTGGTGGTGAAAAATATGGAGAAAGCTTCTAAAAAAATATGTTTTATCTGTTCTAGTGGTGGTCATTTAGAACAAATAAAACAATTAAAAAAAATAAAAGATCGCTATAATTATTTTTATGTAACAAATAAAAATGAAGCTACTAAGAATATGAAAGAGATAAAATATTTAGTAAAGGATTTATATAGAGGTAAAAGTCGTATAAAGAAATTATTTATTATCTTTCTTATGTTTTTACAACAAATCTATATATTTATAAAAGAAAGACCTGATGTAATAATAACTACTGGTGCAGGTATTGCTATACCAATGTGCTTAATAGGTCATTTCTTTAAGAAAAAAGTAATTTATATAGAAAGCTTTGCTAGAATGAATAGTGTAAATAAAACAGGAAAGTTTTTATATAAATATGCCGATTTATTTATTGTTCAATGGGAAGAATTATTAAAATATTATCCTAAAGCTGTATATGGAGGTTGGTTATATTGATATTAGTTACTACAGGAATGTCTGAGCATAGTTTTAATAGATTATTTGAAATAATTGATGAGTTATGTGAGAATGGTCCATTAAAAAATGAACATGTTATTGTCCAAACTGGAAATTCGAACTACACTAGTAAAAATTTTGAAACAATTAATGTAATTTCCAATGATGAATTTAATAAGTTAGTTGATGAATGTGATTTTATTATTTCTCATGCTGGTACTGGTAGTGTAGTTTCTTCTTTAAAGAAGAATAAAAAAGTAATAGTATTTCCAAGACTATACAAATATCAAGAACATACAGATGACCATCAATTAGAATTAGCAGAATTATTTGATAAAGAAAAATATGTTTTAGTTGCTAAAAACAAAGAAGAATTAGAAGAAGCAATATTAAAAATTAAAGATTTCAAACCTAAAAAATTTATTTCTAATAATGATAAGATTAATGATCTTATAATTGATTTTATAGAGAAATAATTATAAAAAGTGGTGATATATTATGAATTATGATTATGTAATAGTTGGGGCTGGATTGTTTGGAGCAACGTTTGCTAATTTAGCTAAAAAAGATGGAAAAAAAGTTTTAGTAATTGATAAAAGAAATCATATTGCTGGAAATGTATATACAGAAGAAATTGAAGGAATAAATGTTCATAAATATGGCGCTCATATTTTTCATACTGATTATAAAGATGTATGGGAATTTGTTAATTCTTTTGTTGAATTTAACAGATATACTAATTCTCCTATCGCAAGAATTGGTAATGAAGTTTATAATTTACCATTTAACATGAATACTTTCTCAAAAATTTGGGGTGATGTATATACACCAGAAGACGCCTTAAAACATATTAATAGTGAAAGAGAAGAAATAAAAACAGAACCAAAAAACTTAGAAGAGCAAGCTATTAGTTTAGTTGGTCGAACAATATATGAAAAGTTAATTAAAGGATACACAAAGAAGCAATGGAATCGAGATTGTAAAGATCTTCCTGCATTTATAATAAAGAGATTACCAGTTAGATTAATATATGATAATAACTATTTTGATGATAAATATCAAGGAATACCAATAGGTGGTTACACTAAATTAGTAGAAAAGATGCTAGATGGTATTGAAATAAAACTTAATACTAATTATTTTGATAACGTAGACTATTACAAAAAAATAGCAAAAAAAGTAGTTTATACTGGTCCAATTGATGAATATTTTGGCTATAAATTAGGAGAACTTGATTGGAGATCTTTAAGATTCGTAACTAAAGTATTAGATGTTGAAAATTATCAAGGTAATGCCGTTGTCAATTACACAGGAGAAGAAGTTGATTATACAAGAGTTATCGAGCATAAACATTTTGAAAATACAAAAACCAACAAAACAGTTATTACTTATGAATTTCCTGCTGATTATTCCTCTGGAATGGAAAAATATTATACTATTAATGATGAAAAAAATAATGATTTAGCATCTCAATATAAACAACTATCATCTCAAGAAAAAAATGTAATATTTGGAGGAAGATTAGCTGAATATAAATATTATGATATGGATGATGTTATAAAGTCTGCTTTTGAATCTTATTCTAAACAAAAAGAAATTATCTAAAGAAGATAAGAATGAATATAATAAATTTTCATTCTTTTATTTTGAAATAATATTTAACTTTTTTCACTTAATGACTAATTTTATATTATAATAGAAAATAAATTAAGTTTATTAGAATTTTTAAATAAATAGTGAGGTATATATGAGCAGTATTAAAGAAAAAGTAAAGGATTATAAAAAAGAAATAAAAATAGGTGTTATAACTTCTATTATAACGTCATTTATTATATACACAATTAAATCAATATGTACTTTTTTAACCACGACTGGAGGTAAACTTATAAATGTTTTTACCGATTTTATTTACTATGAAATGGGAAGAATGAATGATCTTACATTTATAAATTTCTTTGGTTGTTTTGCTGTAGGTATGTCAATAGCCTTAGTCACATTATTAATTTTATACATTATCTTTAGAAAGCAAATCAAAAGACTTGAAGATTTAATAGATATACAAAATGGAAATAATCAAAAAAGTCATTATCTTATAAAAAATATAGAAAAGGCTCTCTTAGTAACGATGCTTATTATAATAACTGTTTTCCCTCTAGGTATAGCATATTGTTCTGATTGTAAGCATGAATTTGACCTAGATATGACCGCAATGAAACCATATATTTCAGAAAAAGAGTATGATATGTTATATTCTGAATGGGTTACTATGATGGGAAAGAAAGATTATTTAAAAATAAAAGAAGAAATATTACAGTTAAGATGCAAATATATAATTAAAAATGAATCAATTAAAAAGACAGTTTGCAAATAAAACAAGATAATTGAAAAAGCCTTATAATAGTTATATACTAATTATGAGGTTTTAGTATGAAGCATGCAAGAAAAGTTATATTATTTATTTGTTTTATTACGTGTTTTTCTACTATAAATGTTTATGCGTAAAGAAGCTGTTGTTCTTGGCATGGTGGAGTAAGTGGAGCTTGTCGAAACGGTAAACAAGTATGTAATGATGGTACTATGAGTCCATCTTGTACTTGCAGTGGAGAAACATCTACCTATACAACTCCAACAATTATATATGGTTGTACAGATCCTGATTCCATAAATTATAATCCCAATGCAAATAGAAATGATGGAAGTTGTATCAAAAAAATTTATGGTTGCACAGACCAAAAAGTAGTAAAGAAAGCAGTTCCAAAAATAGTAAAACAATAAAAAGAAAAAATAAGTTCAGGTGGTTGTATGAGAATATCTATTTTTAATAGACAAAATAATGTTAGCTATAAAAATGAATATATTAAAATGATTAAAGAATTAAATACTAAATGTGTAATATTTAATAATAAAAGCTATACATATTTTGATTTTGTTAATACTCATTTATTTCATAACTGGAAATTTAGAGGTACTTATTTAAATTGTTATGATTATCTTCATTCTATTGGAGTAGATGTAAATAGCAAAAAAATATCATTAGATAACTTTCTAAATTTTATTGAATTTATTTTAAATATTCAACTTTTGATGGATAATATTAAATATTATGAGACTAATACCAAATTTAGTATTACAGCAAAAAGTATAATTAATCATAATATTCCCATAATTTTAGATTTCCTAGGTTATCAAGCTTATGATTTAGAAGATAGAATATTTATTTCTACAAAAGACTTGGATTATGATGACTTAAAAGATATTATTCCTAGTGATATATATGAACTTATGCTATCATATAAAAATACAAATAATAACGGAATAAAAATGAAACGTTTAATTCTATATAAAATATATGATTATATGTTAAAAGATATTGATAAATATAAAAGTTATAATACTTCTATCTTTAATAGTATTAAAACAGTTATAACTAAAATGGGAATTAGTTCAAATATAGACAAAAAATATTCTGACTTATCTAATTATAAATTAAGAAAATATTATGATAATTGTTTTTATATGATGACTTATTTAATAAGAACTGAAAATATATTTAAGTATCGAGATGAAATAAAAAATAATAATTAATTAAACTTAGTTAATTATTATAATAACGGTTCTTAAATCTATTTTTTCTTATTAATAAAAATTATTTTTATTAATAAAAGATAATTAATTTTTATTAATCTTTGTTTTTACAATATCCTTTTATTTTGATAAAACTTCTAACTGGGAGGTATCATTATAAAAGGATATATTAGTATTGGGATAGTTTTAAATATAATAATAAAAAGGGAATTACGTAATAATACATTTAAGAGTGATTTTGAATTTATTAGGCAAAAAGATAGGATTTTAAAAATAATAAAGAATTATTTAAATTTAGATTTATTTAATATAAAAATTAATTATGATGAAATTTCTTTAACATTAAATGAAAAATATTTAGATAAATGTCTTAAAGATCTAGATATAAAGTATACAAGTTTAATTCTTTTCTAAGTAAAAATAATTTAAAAAATATTGATAAAGATTGTGTATTTAAAGATATGTTTCCAGATGATATATTTGATGAATTAGATTCAGATTATAGGAGTTTATATTCAGCTATTAGTATAGATACTAATGCAGTTGAATTATGGAGAACTGATTTAATTGAATCAACTGATTTTAATAATTCATTAACATTGTTGGATTCATATAGTAAAGAATTTTTTATTAAAAATAGTTTAAGTAATATATTAATATACGGTTTTTATAAAAATAAATAATTTTTATGAAACTTGTAAATTTAAAACTATATTTTTATGAAAATTAAAAATTTCCTAAGGAATAACAAAAATTGAATTAGTTCATATTATAAATAGTAAAAAATACTGATTTTACAGTATTTTTTTAATATGTTATAGTTCTAACTCGAGGAGGGGTTAATATGGTTATTGCAGGAGTTTTATTAATACTTTTATTATTTGTTTTTTGTTCTTGTAGAATAGCAGGAACTACAGATGATTTTAATGATAATAAACTTGACAAATAAACCAAAAATTTTATATATAAGTAATAGGTGAAGTAGTTATGAATAATGAAGAAGTACATGGATATAAAGCATTTAATAAAGACAGAACTAATAGATATGGTATTGTCTTTGAAGAGGGGAATACTTATAAAGATATTGGAGATATTTCTTTTGGAAATTCATCAGTAGCGGGTTTTCATATGTGTAAAAATTTAGAAGATACATTTAGATATTTTCCTGCCATGGAAGAAGAAATTTCAGTTGCAGCTGTAACAGGAATGGGAAAAATGGTTAAATATGATGATGAATATTATGGTTATTATGATATGTATGCTGTAGAGCAAATAAAAATAGATCATTTTTTAACAAGAAAAGAAATAATAGATACATTTTTAGATGATAAAAAAGTAATAGATGATAGAGTATGTAGATTTGTCCAAACATTTAAATTAAATAATGATGAAATAGAGTTATTTAAAGAAAAATATAAAAATGATATAAATGTTTTAAGATATATTTCATATTATCAAAATAATAATAAAGATGCTTTTGTGAAAATAAAACATTAAAACTTACCTTTTTTAGATAAGTTTGTTATAATAATCACTAGTGGTGGTTATGAATGAAACGTAGTGAAGTAGATAGAAAAAAACTTAGTCCAATGATGCAACAATATATGGAAATAAAAGATAATTATGAAGATGCTATTATCTTTTTTAGACTAGGTGATTTTTATGAAATGTTTTTTGATGATGCTATTTTAGCTTCACGTATTTTGGAGTTGTCTTTAACAGGAAAGCAAGCGGGATTAGATGAAAAAGTCCCAATGTGTGGAGTACCACATCATGCTTATGCAAGTTATGTGGATACTTTAATTGAAAAAGGATATAAAGTTGCAATATGTGAACAACTAGAAGATCCAAGTCAAACTAAAGGAATGGTTAGTAGAGATGTTGTGCAAGTAGTAACTAAAGGTACGAGATTAGATTCAAATATAGATAGTAAAAATAATAATTTTATTGCTAATATTTATGCTTTTAACTATTGCTATGGAATAAGTTATATCGATATTTCAACGGGAGAAGTATATTGCTCATTAATAGAAGGAGAAACTGAAAAAGTAATTAAAGAAATTAATAGACACAGTTTCAAAGAAGTTATAGTAAATAATGATATAGATAGAGCAATAGTAGATATATTAAGAACACAATATGATATTTTAGTAACTATAACAAAAGAAGAATTAGAAGATAAAAATTATGAATACATTTATAAAAATATTGAAGATGTGAGATTGGTTAAAACCCTAAAACATTTGCTTCACTATATATTGGATGCTAAGAAAGGAGATATGTATCATCTTCAAAAAGCTAAAATTATAAAAAGTAGTGAATATTTAGAGTTTGATATAAATACTAAGAAAAATCTAGAACTTGTAGAAACTCTACGTAATAGAGAAAGACAATATAGTTTGTTATGGTTATTAGATAAATGTAAAACTGCCATGGGTTCAAGATACTTAAAACATAATATAGAAAATCCATTAACAGATAAGGCAAAAATAGAAAAAAGATATGATATGAGTTCTAAATTATCTTGTGAATTTATCTTGCGAGATGACTTAATTAAAGAATTAGGTAATGTCTATGACTTAGAAAGAATTTGTGCTCGAATCACTTATGGTAATTTAAATGCAAAAGATCTACTTCAATTAAAAACATCGATTTATTCATTACCAAAAATCAAGGCAATTTTAGAACAATTAGAATTTGCTAATAAATTAGAAACTTTTGATGATTTATATTCTTTATTAGATAAAGCAATTTGTGAAGAAGCTCCTTTTACACTTCATGAAGGAAGACTAATAAAAGAAGGATATAATGCTGAACTTGATGAATTGAAAAAAATAAGTAGTGGATCAAAAGACTATATATTAGAACTTGAAAAAGGTGAAAAAGAAAGAACAGGAATAAAAAATTTAAAAGTTGGATTTAATAAAGTATTTGGATACTATATAGAAGTTCCAAGAACACAAATACATCTAATAAAAGATGAGTGGGGCTATGAAAGAAAACAAACTTTAGCAAACTATGAAAGATATATAACTAAAGATTTAAAAGAAAAAGAAAATATTATTTTAGGAGCTGAGGAAAAAATAATATCTTTGGAATATAAATTATTTATGGATATTAGAGAAGTTGTTAAAAGATATATTTCTAAACTTCAAATTGCTGCTAGAATAATTTCTGAGATAGATATGTTACAATCATTTTCAATTGTATCAGATAATTATAAATTTGTAAGACCTGAACTTACTGAAGAAAGAACAATTAAAATGATAGAATGTCGTCATCCAGTTGTTGAACAAGTTATGAAAGATAAATATATTCCAAATGACATTATAATGGATAAAACAACAGATATTTTATTGATTACAGGACCAAATATGGCTGGTAAATCAACTTATATGCGTCAATGTGCAATTACAGTTATTATGGCTCAAATTGGTTGTTTTGTACCTTGTAAAAGTTGTACTATGCCAATATTTGATAAAATATTTACAAGAATTGGTGCCAGTGATGACCTAGTCTCAGGAGAATCTACTTTCATGGTCGAAATGAAAGAAGCAAATTATGCAATAAGTGAAGCAACTCCTAATTCTCTTATTTTATTTGATGAATTAGGAAGAGGAACTGCAACTTATGATGGAATGAGCCTAGCTCAAGCTATACTTGAATTTATTCATGATAAAATTAAAGCTAAAACAATGTTTTCAACTCATTATCATGAGTTAACTGTCTTAGAAAAAGATTTACAACATTTAAAGAACGTTCATGTATCCGCAATTGAAGAAAATGGTAAAGTAACATTTCTTCATAAAATAAAACCTGGAGCTGTTGATAAAAGCTATGGTATACATGTAGCAAGTCTTGCTCATCTTCCAGACTCATTAATAAAAAGAGCAAATGAAATATTAAGTATTTATGAAAAGAAAAGTATAAAGAAAGAAACATTTACTCAAACTTCTTTATTTGAATTAACAGAAGCAGAAGCTACTCCTAAGATAGATCCAATAATTGAAAAATTAAAAGAACTAAATCCATTAGAAATGACTCCGATGGCAGCTTTAAGCTATTTATATGAAATAAATAAAGAAGCCAAAAGTAAAAAATAATTCTTATTTTAAAATATTAAGTATTATGATAAAATGTTATTGGTGATTAATATGAAAAAAAGAAGTGAATTACGTGAAATTATTATAAAAGTAATTTATCAGATAAATTTATTATCTGATGCTAATTTAGATTATGATGTTAATAAATTAATTAAAGATCAAATAGAGATACAAAATGATTTTGTTTCAAGTACTATTAATGGAATTTTAGAAAATAAAGAAAAAATTTATTCTCTTGCGAATAAATATTTAACAGACTGGACAATGGAAAGATTAAATAAAGTAGATCAAGCTATTATTTCTTTAGCTATTTATGAATTAATGTATACAGATGTTCCTAGTGTTGTGGCAATTAATGAAGCTATTGAGTTATCTAAAAAATATTCAGATGAAGCAGTAACTAAAATGATTAATGGTATTTTAGATAAAATTTATCATGAAGAGGAGAAATAATATAATATTATTTCTTTATTTTTAGGAGGATCCTTATGCAAGATAAATATATTTCTGTTTCACAACTTACTAGATATATTAAATATAAAATAGACAATGATATTCATCTTCAAGAAGTTTTTATAAAAGGAGAAATTTCTAATTTTAAAGCCCATAGTAGAGGACATTATTATTTTACTTTAAAAGATGAATCTAGTAGAATAAATGCAATTATGTTTGCCTCATATACAAAAGGTTTAAAATTTACTCCTCAAGATGGAATGAAAGTTTTAGTAACAGGAAAGATAAGTGTTTTTGAATCAAGTGGATCATA
>CANQCQ010000002.1 GCA_947589725.1 uncultured Bacilli bacterium
ATTTGACAAAGAACCGTGTATTCTACCATATTTTTTTAAACTAGTTTTTTTTGACGTCTACCCTAAGGGGTGCACTTCAATTTATTCGCGTTTTTTTCCACAAACCTAGCAAATTTTAACTATTACTTTTTTACAAAAATCTAATATTTTTTGAGTTGCTCGCATTACTCCAAGTTTACCATAATTATATGTAAGTCCACCTTGCATATAAGCTATATATGGTTCTCTAATTGGTCCATCACAAGAAAGTTCAATAGAAGAACCTTGAGTAAATGTACCAGCAGCCATTACAACTTTATCAGTATATCCAGGCATATCCCAAGCTTCCACTAAAGCATTAGAATCAATTGGAGAAGCTTCTTGAATCCCTCTTGTATATTCAATTAATAAATCTGGATTTCTAAATATTATATTTTGAACAATATCCACTCTTTCTTCATTATATTTTGGTTCTACATCATATCCTAATTTTTCTAAAACATATGCTGCAAGTACTGCCGTTTTTAAAGCTGAAGCTACTACACTAGGAGCCATAAATAATCCTTGTAATATTTGTTTATTAATTCCAAGCGTTGGTCCAACTTCTCGTCCTTCTCCAGGAAGTGTAAGACGTTGCGCACACAACTCAACCAAGTCATGTCTTCCTGCAATATATGCACCATTAGGAGCAATTCCTCCTCCTAAATTTTTAATTAATGATCCTACCATTACATCAGCACCAACTGCTACTGGCTCTACATAACTTACAAATTCACAATAACAATTATCAATCATTATAATTACATCTTTATCAATTTCCTTAATAAATTTAATTACTTTTTCTACTTTTTCAATACTTAAACTTTTTCTTGTTGAATAACCTTTACTTCTTTGAATCTCTATTACTTTAACTTTATTCTTAGTTATATAATTTCTAATTGCTTCATAATCAAAATCATTATCTACTAGATCAATTTGATCATATTTAATTCCAAAACTTTGTAATGAAGAATCATTTGGAACTATTCCAATTACTTCATCTAAAGTATCATATGGTTTACCACAAATACTTAATAATATATCATTAGGTCTTAATAATGCAAATAAACATACAGTTAAAGCATGACTTCCTGATATAAATTGACTTCTAACTAAAGCATC
Source organism: uncultured Bacilli bacterium (assembly GCA_947589725.1). The sequence goes on from CANQCQ010000002.1 coordinate 1,141, forward strand.
TTCACATCCAAATATATCCGCAAAAATCTTTTCAATTTTCTCTCTTCCTAAATCATTATAACCATATCCAGTAGTAGCATTAAAACATGACTCACTTACTTCATTTTTATGAAAACTATTAAGTACTTTAAGACTATTATAATCACATAATTCATCAATTTTATTAAATTCATTCTTTAAATCATTTGCCTCTTCTGCTTGTTTAAACAACTCAACAACATCATCACTAATTCCTAATTCTTTGTACATAATTAACCCTTCCTTAAAACTTTAACTTTTTCTTTATCTACTAAATATTTGTTTTTAATTATTTTCTTTAATTCATTATAGTTTTTCCTAAATAAAAATATTCTACTCTTTCTAAATCATTAAGTAATTTACTATTATCAAAATAAGTAATAGATTTTATTTCTATTAGCTTATCTTTTAATTTATTTTTTGACAAAGTCTTTTTTTGTTCCTTAGTAATACTATCACCTATATATAAGAAACTATTACTATCATCTATAAAAATAACTATATAATTTAATCCAGCTAAATATAATGATAAAAAATCTTTTTTTGCTTGTTTATAACCTTTAAAAGTTAGATTATTTTTTTCTAAATAAAGCATAAGATATTGTTTTTCTAAGTCTTTAGTATTAAACATTTTACTACATTTTCCAGTTGGCTCAATTATTAATATTTTATTATTCATTAAGCTTTCCTCCATCAACTCTTATAATGGAATCATTTATATAACTTGCTTTTTTACTTGCTAAAAAAACTACTGCATTAGCAATTTCCTTGCTATCAGCAAACCTTCCAAGTAATATCTGCTTATTATAATGATTAATTTGTTCTAATGTCAAATCTTTATTCATATCTGTTTTAACCCATCCTGGACAAACACAGTTAACATTAATAAATGGAGCAAATTCTCTAGCAAAATTATGAGTAAGTGAAATAACTCCAGCTTTAGAAGCATCATAGTCACAACTTTCTGGATAATATGTATCTAAAGCATTAGTAGAAGATATATTAATTATTTTACCTGATTTATTTTGTAACATAATTCTACCAACGTACTTACTGCATAAATATGTTCCTATTAAATTAACATCTAATATACGTCTAAAGTCTTTTATAGATTTATCCATAAGTAAAGAATCTCGTGCTACACTAGCATTATTAACTAAGATGTCTATTCCTCCAAAAGCATCACATATATCATCAACCATCTTCTCTACTTCGGCTTCTTTTGAAACATCACATTTAACAACCATGACAGAAACATTATATTTTTTAGAAATTTCTTCTTGCAAATCATATGCTTCTTGTTTATGATGACAATAATTTATTACAATATCTACCCCAGATGCAGCAAACTCTTCAACAATTGCTTTTCCAATTCCTCTATTACTTCCTGTAACAAGAGCTACTTTACTCATAACTTCACCTACTTACTTAATTTATAATTTTTTATAAACAATTCCAATTCTATAGTTGAATTAATATTTACTAAATTTGCATACAACTTACCATTTTTTATATATAAAACTGCTGGAGTTATACTTTTTTTAGTATCAAAATTATTTTCTTCTAAAATTGTTTTAGCTTCACTACTTAACTCATTTAACTGTTCAAACTCTACTTTTTTATCTTTTAAATATGCCTCTATTTCATTACAATTTTCACAATCATTACCATTTATAAATACTAAGAAAGTTTCATCTTTTTTCATTTTAGAAGAAATAGGTCTAGCTAAAGAAAATTGTCTAACAAATATTAAATATAATAAAGTAGCAAATACTGCAAATATTAAAAATCCCAGTAAAAATTTATTTCGTAAATTAATAAATTCTTTATCCTTACTACCCTTCATATTATCAATCCTCTCATATTAAATTATATAAAAATTGTACCAAATTTCTACTCAATTGTCTATTTAGTTTCCTATTAAGAATAATAAGTAAAATCTAAAAAAGCATACACTTTTTTGTGTATACTTTTAACTTTATTATAATTAGTTTTTATTTACTATATTTTTTCTACTTTAATTACTACTTTTTCTTCATTTAATTCATCTGTTGGTTGATCAGTAATTAAAACTAATTCATCACCTAATATTTCTCCCATTACATAATCATAGTATTTATCAAACATCTTTTTAACATTATCTGTTCCATTATAGAATACTCTAATATGATCTGTAATATTAAAGTCTGCTTCTTTTCTTAAAGCTTGTACATTACGTACAAATTCACGAGCAAGACCTTCAAGAATTAAGTCTTCTGTTAAAGTTGTTTCAAGTACGATTGATACATTATTATCTCCTGATGCAGTATAACCTTCTTTTACTTGTGTTGACAAAAGACTATTAGATGCATCTATTGTAAAGTCTTCTCCATCTAATTTGATAGTTAACATATCAGTATATGCAAGATATGCATCTTTACTAGATAACTTTGTTAATTTTTCTTGTAATACTTTTATTTTTGGTCCTAATTCTTTTCCTAAAACTTTAAAATTAGGTTTCAAACTATAAGTTAAATAATCACTCATATCATCTTTAAAGACTATTTCTTTAACATTTAATTCTTCTTTAATTACTTTATCTAAGTTTCCTATAATATTTTTTATCTTAGAATCTAGAATTATTTGTTGAATTGGTTGACGTACTTTAATATTAGCAGTTTCTCTAGCATCTCTTCCTAAACTACATACATCCCTTACCATATCCATTTTTTCTTCAATATTTTCATTAATTAATGTCTCAACTACATCTGGGAAATTAGCTAGATGAACACTTTCCCCTCCTGTTAATTTAGTATATATCTCATCAGAAATAAATGGTGTAATAGGAGCAGTTATTTTCGCAAGAGTTATAAGTACTTCATAAGTTGTTTGATAAACTGCTCTTTTAGACTCAGTAAGTTCTGAATCCCAGAATCTTCTTCTATTACTTCTAATATACCAGTTAGATAAATCATCATTTAAGAAAGGAATAATAGCTCTAACTACTTTATTTAAATCATATTCTTCATAGCCTTCAGTTACTACTTTAACAAGTCTATTTAATTTAGAAAGTAACCATTTATCAATTAACTCTCTATCTTCTACTAAAACATCATATTCTTTTGGATCAATGTTATCAGCATTAGCATACATTTCAAAGAATGAGTAAGTATTTTTAAAAGTTGATATATATTTAGAGTAAATTTCTTTTAATCCTTCACTATCAAATCTTAAAGGAGTCCATACAGGAGATACATAAGGTAAGTAAAATCTTACTGTATCAGCACCATACTCTTTAATTGTTGTGAATGGTTCTACTATATTTCCTTTAGATTTAGACATTTTCTTACCAAATTTATCAAGTAGTAAGTCATTTACTAAGACATTTTTATATGGAGACTTTCCAGTTACAAATACTCCTATTACTAGTAAGGTATAGAACCATCCTCTAGTTTGATCAATTCCTTCTGCTATAAAGTCTGCTGGATATTGTTCTTCCCATAATTCTTTATTTTCAAATGGATAATGATATTGAGCAAATGGCATTGAACCCGAATCAAACCAACAGTCTATTACATCTGTTACACGATTCATCGTCTTACCACATTCCGGACATTTAATATGTACATCATCTACATATGGTCTATGTAAATCAATACTCTCGTCTATATCTTCAATAGCTTTTTCTACTAATTCTTTTCTAGATCCAATCATTTCCATATGACCACAACTACATCTCCATAATGGTAATGGTGTACCCCAATATCTATTTCTAGATATAGCCCAGTCTTTCATATTTTCAAGCCAGTTACCAAATCTTTTTTCTCCAACAAATGCTGGATGCCAGTTAACTGTCTTGTTAGCTTCAATTATCTTATCTTTTAATTTAGTAGTTTCTAGATAAAAACTTGGTTTAGAATAATAAATTAAAGGAGTATGACATCTCCAACAATGTGGATATTGGTGAGTTATCTTTTGTTTTTTAAATAACTTTCCCTTTTCTTTTAAATATTTAATTATTTCTAGGTCAGCATCAAATACAAATTGACCTTTCCAGGTACCCTCTTTATATTTACCATCTTCTCCTACTGGATTAAGGTATGGTAATTTATATCTCTTACCAACTTCGGCATCATCTTCACCAAAAGCAGGAGCTATATGAACAATACCAGTACCATCTTCCATAGTAACATAATCAGCACAAGTTACAAAGAAAGCTTTTCCATCTACTTTATAATCTGGAATTAATTGTTCATACTCCATATACTCCAAATCGGATCCATTATACTCTTCTAATACTTCATATTCATCACCTAATACTTTATCAACTAAAGCAAAAGCTAATATAAAAGTATTTTCTTTTGATTTTACTTTAACATATTTATCTTTTGGATTAACACATAAAGCAACATTACTACTTAAAGTCCATGGAGTTGTTGTCCAAACAAGAAAATAACAATCCTCATCTTTTTTCTTAAAAGGAACAATAACAGTATTAGCCGTAGACTCTTCATATCCTTGAGCTACTTCATGAGAAGCAAGTCCTGTTCCACATCTTGGACAATATGGAAGTATCTTACTACCCTCATAAAATAATCCTTCCTCAAAGAATTTTTGTAATATCCACCACTCAGTTTCTATATAATCATTATTATATGTAACATAAGGATTCTTTAAATCAATAAATTGTCCCATCTCTTCAGTAAGACGAGTAAAGGCTTCCTCATTTTTCCAAACAATATTTCGACATTCTTTATTAAATGCTTCTACTCCATATTTTTCAATATCACCTTTACCAGTAAATCCTAATTCTTTTTCTACTTGTAATTCAACTGGTAATCCATGAGTATCCCAACCTACTTTACGTAAAACTTTATGTCCACGCATTGTTTGATATTTACAAAATGAATCTTTTAAGAATTTTGCCATCATATGATGTAGTCCAGGGAAGCCATTTGCAGTAGCTGGTCCATCATAAAATACAAATTTAGGGGCATCTTTTCTTAAATCTATTGATTTATTTAAGATATTATAAACTCCTCCCCAACTTTCTAATCTTTTCTTTTCCACATCAGATATTAATCCTTGCTCTAATTTTTCAAATTTCATAATAAAACCTCCTAACTAAATATTACATGTTATAAAATAAAAAAGGTGTTACCAAAGGACGAGCTATTACCCTCGTGGTACCACCTTAATTTATACTTAATACTATAACGCGTAACCGTATTTATCTTATCCATAAATAGCACTTGAAAGTGATCTAAATATTTCTTTCTAATTTGTTTCCACCAACCACAAACTCTCTATATATTCCAAAATATTCCGTCTTTCGCACTTGCTTATACATTGACTAATATAACATATCTAAAATAAAAAAACAATAAAAAAAGATAATTCCTAAAAGAAACTATCTTCTTCTTCATTTTCATTTTTAGGATTTTTTCCATTTTTAGCAGGAATTTGTTCATCTGATATTTTACCTTCAACATTAACATTGTTAGGAGTACATAAGAATATTCCTCCACCTAGCTTTTGTAAGTCTCCATTAATAGCAAAAATTGTTCCATATAAGAAATCAATTATTCTTTTAGCAACATCTGGCGTAACTCGTTTTAAATTAACTACTACTGCACTTCTGTTTTTTAAAAACTCGGCTATTTTTTGACTTTCAGAATAAGATCTAGGTTCATACAACATCATCATTGATCCACCCATACCATGCTTAACGTGATACTCCTCTTTTGATGTAGTATAGTATTCTTCATCTTGTGTAGTATCAGAATCATTCTCTTCTTTATTTGAACCAAAAAAGCTTTTTATACTTTTAATTTTATCCATATCCATAAATGTCCTCCATAATAATTATCTATTATACAATTATTCTAACATACTTTCTATCAAGTGTAAATTTTTTTATTCAGGTAATTGTTCATTTCCTACTTCAGTATTTGAAGAAAGTGTTGGTTGAGAATTAGGTTGCATAGCATTTGGTTGTTGTATTGTTGAAATACTAGGCATCTCATTTATTGAAGGTGCTGCATTATTTTCAGTTGGTGTAATATCTTCAATTTTTACTTCTTCATTTACCCCATTAATAGTAGCTGGTTGTGGCATTTCTTGAAGAGGTTTAACTTCGGCTACTGTATTAGTTGTATTAGTAGATGGAATATTAGTAGGTGTTATATTAGTCATTTCATTCATTTGAACATTATTTTTCTCTACCTCTTTATTTTCTTGTTGTAACATATCAGGTATGACAACGGAAGTAGAATCTAATAATACATTTTTATTGGCCTCGGCTGCTTTTGCAACACCCTCATCTGTTAAAATATCACTATTTTCTACTCTACTATCATTATACCAAACATTTGTCACATCAACATTGTTAGACAATGGCTTAGGATTTGGCAAATCAATATATAAAGTAATTGGTACTTTAAATGCACTACCAAACACTATACCATTCCCTGGTTTTAAATTTTTTAATTGACTAACTATTTCACTAGAAACATTTGGTACCATTTCTCTTATATACTCTAAGTCCTTGGGATGAAGAGTTCTAAGTATTAAGAAATTCATACATTGAGAAATACAAGTATCTGATAATTCAGAAGGTCTTTGAGTTATAAGTCCCAAAAATATACCATACTTACGTCCTTCTTTAGCTATACGTTCAAATATATTATATCCTAGCAAATTAACATCAGAATCATGTTGAACATATCTATGAGCTTCTTCAATAATTACATGAAATGCTCTACTACCTCTAGGTTTTGTAACACTAGCTTTTGCAAATAACATTCTTGATATTATTTTTGTAATTACTTTAGCAACTCTATCATCTACATAGTTAATATTGAAGTTTATAACTTGACACTTATTTCCATTTTTATCAGTAATTAAATTTTCTATATATTCATCTCTAGTAACATATTTTGGATAATTAAAGAATTCACTATTTTCTCCAGTAACTAATGTATGTAATCTAACACTAAGTATATTAGCATAGTCAAATACTTTTTCACTTTTTAGAATACCTTCACTAATAAGAGCAAAATCCATAGCAAGTTCCAAATCTGTTAGAGAATAGAATTTATTTTTCTCTGCTTCTGGAATTTCTTGTGTTTCTTCTGTTATATATCCTCTAATAAATTCAACTACTAGCTCTACTTCTTGCATCTTACCAGCTTTATCGATAAATAAGCATTGTTTTAGTGTTCTAATATATCCAGGTTGAACAATTTTACTTTCCAAATTTAACTCTGGAGTATTGAATTTTGTTAAAATTGCAATAACTTGATCTCTTATTTTAGTAGACTCATTACCACTTAATAATATATCTTGTAAAGCTCTTGCAATAATATCATTTTTTCTCTTATTAACATTTGCACTATTTCCTGTTAATACTGGTACTAATTTTAGTGTTTTTTCAAGAATCGGCAATTGAGTTAATGAAGTTGCATCTAAAAGTAATGCCAAATCATCAACATCTAATAACCAAACTGGTATTCTTAAAATCTCACTTTCAGGATTTTTAGTATTAGTAGTATATACTTTATAATGTAGACCATTATTTAATTGAGACATATTAGAAAAAGCATTATTATACTCTCCATATGCATCAAAGAAAAATAAACTACAATTAACTGGAATATTTTTCTCTAAAAATAACTTTTGAGAAATTGATGCAACAGCACAACTTTTACCAGATCCAGAGTTACCTAATATTGCAAAATGAGATCCAAAGAATTCATTTACATCTACATTTATCTTATATCCATCATAAACATTACTAGTACCAAAATTTGTTGTTCCAAGTTTTACTTGTGGGTCACCCATAAAGAGTCTTAATTCTTCCATCTTAATCATTCTAGGTTTTGACCTAAAAGAAGGTTTAGAACTACTTCCTGGAATAAATTCTCCTCCTATAATTTCACCCACAATATTAACATTCATTTCCGTTAAAGTACAATTAACAATTTGTCCAACAACTTTCTTTTTATCAGGGCCATCATCAAAAACTACATGTAGATTTACTAAACTTGGTTGAGCATTAATATCAATAGATAGTTTAACTTTTACAGTATTATCAATTATTTCAAGTATTCTACCTAACACATAACCACCTCTATTCTAAAAAACATTATAACACAAATAATATTTAATTTGTATATATTTTTATTTTCTAAATCAATAATTACAAATAAAAAACATCTTCATCATTACTGAAGATGTCTTATAAATTATCCTTCAAATAAACCATGTAATTTTTCAAGATCAGTATCTGATAAATCTTCTACAACCCATTCTTTACCTACTTTACTTAAATAAATAGTAATTGTATCTTTAGTAGTATTAGTAACATTCTTCATATTTTTAATTTTATAATCAATAAAACTAGAAATATTGTCTATTGCATCCATTGTATCTTCTACTAAAGAATCATCAGTTTCTTGACTTAAGTCATTTGAATCATCTGATTTATTTTCATCATCTTTTGTTTCTTTATCATTTTTAAATTCATCTTGATGATTTTTATAATAAATTCTTGATTCTCCTATACTTGATGCATAGTCTAAAACTTCTATTTCTACTTCAACTTCTGCTTCGTCATCATTTACTTTTTCATCAACTATTTTATAAGAAAAGTTCTTATATTGATTAAGCATTAATTCTTTGTAATCCTTCTTTTGCTCATCATTCATAGAAACATCACTAGATATAACATTATCTAGTTGAGCAGTAACTTCTCCATCTAAATTTTGATATTTATTTAAGTAATTTTCTACTGCATTAGTAGGTGTATTCATATTGTTACCACAACCAGTTACAAATAAAATAGATAATAAAAGAACTCCAATTATTTTTTTCATATAAAATCCTCCCATTAATATATTGAACTAAATAATAAGTTTTATACAAAAAATTTAATTTAGAGTAAACAATTATTATCTATTTATTATTTTTAATATATATTACACCACTAGCATTATCTTTTCCATTACTTGGAACATAAAAAGGTTCTTTAAAATTTCTTTTTAATCGCATAGGTATTTCTAGTTTTTGATCAACATAGACAGCTTCTTGAATCATTCTATCTAAAATATCAGTTTTTTTATGTTGTTCTATTAATTCTTTTATTTTGGCATCTGTAAGTAAATCTGTTACTCCATCTGTTAATAAAAGTATAATGTCATAACTATTATTATCAATAATATCAGTATTAATTTTACATAATTCTTCATTAATTCCTATACATGCAATTATTAAATTACTAGTTGAAAAAAATCTTAAATCTTCTTTTTTTACTTTTCCTGTTTTATAATGAATCCAAACTTGTGAATCATCATCAGTAATTTGCTTTAATATTTCATTCTTATATGTATAGCATCTCGAATCTCCAATATTTAAAATTAGTGTATCAGTATCATTAATTAAGGCTAATGTAAGAGTTGTTCCTAATCTGTTTTCTCCATACAACAAGATTAATTGTCTGTTAAGTTCTAGTATTAGTTCTTTTATTGTTTTAGAAATTTGTTTTATATCATTAAATTTATCTACTTCATATTTTAAAAACCATTTCTTTAAATTATTAATAATGTAATTAGATGCAACATCTCCTAAGTCTCTTCCACCCATTCCATCAGCAACTGCTAATAATTTAATTTTTTCATTTTTAGGATGTGACAAAGCTAAAACTGCATCCTCATTTTTTTGTCTTATTAAACCAATATCAGTTTTCTTTTGTAATATAAATACATCTTCCATAAAATTACCTCAATTGCTATCATTATAACATATAATAAAATAAATATAGAAGAATGAAATATGATTAACTATATCATATAAAAAAGTTTACAAAAGTAAACTTTAAAATTCACAACTTCCTGGTGTTCTAGGATAAGGAATAACATCTCTAATATTATCTATACCAGTTAAATATATTAATAATCTTTCAAATCCCATTCCAAATCCAGAATGAACGCAACCACCATATTTACGTAAATTGATATACCAATCTAGAACAGATTTATCCATTTTAAGTTCATCCATTCTATTAACTAATTTATCGTAATCATCCTCTCTTTGTGATCCACCCATAATTTCTCCAGCTCCAGGAACTTCTAGATCTACTGCAGCTACTGTAGCACCATCTTCATTTTGCTTCATATAAAAAGCTTTTATATTTTTAGGCCAATCTGTAATAAATACAGGTCCATCAAAATATTCTGTAATATATTTTTCGTGTTCTTTCGCAATATCTTCACCTTGCTTAGGTTCAAATTCAAATTTTACTGGAGCCTTCTTTAAAATATCAATACATTCTTTATGAGTAATTCTCACAAATTTAGAAGTAATTAATTTATTTAATTTAGCTAATAATCCTTTTTCTACAAAATTGTCTAAGAAAGCCATCTCATCTTTACAATTTTCTAATACATATTTTACAACGTTTTTAAGCATATCTTCCATGACTTCCATGTCACCTTCTAGGTCAGTAAAGGCCATTTCTGGTTCTATCATCCAAAATTCATTAGCATGAACTTTAGTATTAGAATTTTCTGCTCTAAATGTTGGACCAAATGTATAAGTTTTACCATAAGCTAAAGCAAATGACTCAGCTTCCAATTGACCAGAAACAGTAAGGGAAGCCGGAGTGGCGAACATGTCTTTACTATAATCAACTTGTCCATCTTTTTTAGGAACATTTTCTAAATCAAAACAAGTAACGTGAAACATTTCTCCAGCACCTTCACAGTCACTAGCTGTAATTAGTGGAGCATGAAAATATATATAGCCTCTTTCTTGAAAATATTTATGTATAGCATAGGCAGCAACACTTCTAACTCTAAATACTGCTTGAAACAAATTTGTTCTAGGTCTTAGGTAAGCTTGTTCTCTTAAAAATTCTCTAGTATGTCTCTTAGGTTGAATAGGATAATCTTCACTACAATCACCTAATAGTTGTATAGAACTTGCTTGAACTTCAAATTCTTGTTGCTCATTAATAGATTTAACCATTTTACCGGTTACCTCTATGGCACTTCCTATATGCATCTTTTGAATATCTAAGAAATTCTCTAATTTAATATCATAAACAACTTGTACATGTTTAAAACAAGTACCATCAGAAAAATCAATAAATCCAAACTCTTTTTGTTTTCTATGATTTCTAATCCAACCTTTAATAGTAACACTACTATCAATCAATTCATTCTTTTTATTATATAAGTCTAAAACATTCATATGTATCCTCCTACATTAATTTATAAGACATTTTCCATGCAATTATACGTTTAGCAGCTAAATCAATTTTTTCTTCATCGATTACTTTATTATGAACAGCTTCTACAATCTCATTATACATATTAATAAAATCACTGGTAATAACCATATCAGCACCTGCATTAATAGCTAAAGTAGCAGCAGCTCCATCTTCTGCATAAGACTTAACAGCATCCATATCTAAGTCATCTGTAATTACTATACCACTAAATTTCAATTTTTGTCTTAATTCTTTAGTAATAACATTATAACTTAAAGAAGAGGGATATTCACTATCCATACAATTAACTACATTATGACTAACTAGAATAAAAGGAACTTTTGACTCTATTCCAGCACTAAAAGGTAAAAAATCATTACTAGTAAAATTATCATAACTTCTATTATCAATTGCAACACCAGTATGTGTATCTACATTATTACCATATCCTGGAAAATGTTTCAAAGCTGAAGTTATCATATTATTATTTGCATAAGTAACCATATTTTTAATAAAAATAGCTGTTTCTTCTGCATTATGTCCAAAACTTCTACTATATATAAAATCATTTGGATTAGTAGAAATATCGGCAACGGGAGCTAAATTAATATTTATACCAATTGATTTTAATAATTGAGCTTTTTCATTTTCTACTTCTTCTAATAAATCATACCCACCATATTCATAATAACTTTTAGGTGAGGTAAATTTACTACTTCTAAAAGATTTATATCTACTAACTCTAGTTACATATCCACCTTCTTCATCTACAGCAATAGCTAAAGGAAGTTTACTACTACTTTGCAAAGAATCTAATTCTTCTTTTATACTTTGTTTATTATGATATTGAAAATCCTTAGCAAATAAAATAAAACCACCAGCATGATAATTATTAATATAATTATTAGTTAAATTCTTATCATATCTTATTAAAAATAATTGTCCAACTTTTTCTTCTAAAGACATCTCTTTAACAATCTTTTCTGCATCTTCATAATAACTTCCAAATAAGTCATTACTAATGGGCTTTAAATTTTCAAGATCTTTTCCAGAATCTAAAAGAGGTTTTTTATCCTCAAGATTATGTTTATTAAATATAAAATATCCTAATACCCCCAAAGCAATTAATATAACTATACTAATTATTATAAGTAATTTCTTTTTCATTTTTTCGCCCCATTATTTTTTTAAACTCTTGTGGATTAGCTATTTCAAACAATATATCTTTTTTTATAATTGGATAATACAATTTCAATCTATTTGCATGTAAATATAATCTATTTTCATTATCTTTTATTTTACTATATTTTTTATCTCCAACTATTGGATTACCCATAGTATTAAAAGCAACTCTTATTTGATTTTTTCTTCCTGTTTCAATTATAACTGATACTAATGAATAATTACTATTTTCTTTAATTACTTTATAATTAGTAATTGCTTCTTTAGCATCAACTTTATTACTTGGAAAAACAAAATGAGTTTTAGATTCACTAAGTTTTTGAATAATTCTACCACTATTATTTTTCAAATGTCCATGTACAACTGCCACATATTCACGTAGCGTTACAAATTCATTCCAATTATCTTGCAATAATTTCTTTGTTTTTTCATCTTTTGCTAAAACTACAATACCACTAGTATCTTTATCTAATCTATGTACAATAAAGACTTTAGCATTTTTATCTTTACTTTTTAAATAACTACGTACAATATGATATAGCGTACGTTCACTTTCTTTTTCTGTCGCAATCGTAAGCAAACCACTTGGTTTATTCACCACAATAATGTGTTGATCTTCAAAAATAATATCAAATGGAAGTATTTTCTTTATCTTATTTTCTGTATCAATAATTATATTTTCTCCTGGAAGTAATTTATAATCATATTTAGTAATTTTATTATTATTAACGTATATAGCACCATGCGTTAAATATTGTTTTATTTTTTTCTTAGGTAAGTCTAAGTTATCATATAAATATTCTAATAATTTGCCTTCTCTATTAACAATTATCTTCATAATTATGCTCCTCTTAACACCGTTATTATATTACATTTTTAAGTAAAAAGAAAGAAATGTCATTCTATAAAAAAAGAAGTTAATTGATTATAATACCTTTAAGGTTCACACTAAATAAAAAGAATGGTAAAATTTATTTAGAAAGAATCAAGGAGGTATTTTTTTCATGGGGAAACATAAAAAGCGAACTTTAGAAGAAAAAGTCAGAATAGTTCAAGAATTTAAAAAAGGTGCTACTATCTCATATCTAAATAATAAATATGGTATATCTAGTATGGGAACAGTAAGTCGATGGAATCAAGAATATGATAAAGGAATATTAGGGAAAGATAATCGAGGGAAAAAGAAATACAATCAAGAATTGGAGGATATTGATATATTAAAAAAATCCTATGCTCTTCTGATGGAAATCCGCTCTCAGCAACACAAATAGAAAAATATCAAATCATCAATAAATTAAAAAAGGATTATCCAGTATTAAGGATATGTAGAGTTTTAAATATAAATAGAAGAAGTTATTATAAGTGGTGTAAAATTGGAAAACCAATTGCGAATAATTATAAACAAGAAATTGCTGATATAATATCAGAAGAGCATAAAAATGTTAAAGGAATTTATGGAACAATAAGATTAAAAAAGCATATAGAAAATAAATTAAACATAATTTTAAATCATAAATTAATTAGAAGATATAAACATATTTTAGGATTAGAAACAGTAAAACGTACTAAAAAAGGGTTATCTGTTTCTAGAGCAAAAGAAAAGAACCTTGCAAATAAGGCTCAATACTTAATTGAATGTAACTTTAAATCAGAAAAACCAAGTCAAAAGTTTTCTTCTGATGTTAGCTATATTAAATGTAGTGATGGGACACTATATTTATCAGCTATTAAAGATTACTTCAATAAAGAAATTGTATCACTTTCTACATCAAATAACAATGATATTAATTTAATAAAAGAAAGTTACAAAGATTTAAAACTACAAGAAGGTTCAATAATTAATACTGATCAGGGTGCCGTTTACTTTGCATATGAATATGTTGAACTTGCAAATACAATGGGGTTTAAAAGAAGTATGTCGCATAGAGGCCATTGCTGGGAAAATTGTCCTATCGAAAATTGGTTTTGTCAGCTTAAACATGAATGGTTATGTCAATTCAGCAAAATAACTAAAAAGCAAGCAGCAAAAGAAATAAGAAAATACGTTCATTGGTATAATAATGAACGTATTCAAAAGGAACTTGGATACTTGTCTCCTGTACAGTATCGACTTAAATATTCAAATTAATTTTTCTTTTTATTTAGTGAGTACTTGACAGGTACTAGCATCATTAAAACTTTCTTTAATAACTACTTCCACAGCTTTATCAAGATTTGATACTGTAATATTACTAGCAACCTTTTTTAATTTATTACTAGCATTTAAAACAGCATAAGACTTTCCTATTCTTTTAAATACTTCAGCATTATCATCACTACTACCAACAATAATTGTCTCATTTTTGCTAGCTTCCCTTGCTTTACAAATTTCTTCTATAGCAGCCAACAAACTGCAATCTTTCATAAAAATTTCTACATAATAACTACTATCTTTTTTAGCCTGATATCTAATATTTAAATCTAACTCTTCTAAAACATTTAATATTTTAGATTGATCAGCTTTACTAGAACATCTAATATCTATCTTAAATATATTATCTTTATGAAATTTACTAAATACTTTAAAGTCACCTATTTTTCTAGCATTATCAAAAGGAACTATATCCTTTGTATAATTACAATAATCTAATGTATAAAAACATAAATTATACTCTTCAAAAACTTTTTTTATTTTTTTTATAATAGAAGTTGTAATATTTTTTTTATAAAGAGGTTTATCTTTATTAACATCATAAACATAAGCACCATTTAATACAATAATATAATCTAAAAAAGGAAAATCTTTATTATAATCCATTACTGTTTTAAAACTTTTTTTAGAAATTATTCCATATGCAATACCACAACTTCTAATTTTATCTATAGCTAACATTGTTGATAAAGGAATAGCATCTTCTTCATCTATTAAAGTATTTTCAAAATCACTTATTAATATTTTATACACTATCCTCACCACCAATATTTTTAAAATTTAATATAATTAATAATTCAGATATGCCTAGAAATATACCTCCTAAGACATCACTAGCATAATGAACACCTAAATAAATTCTACTAATACAAATACTAATTATTAGAATTATTAATAAACATTGCATTAAAATACTAACTTTTTTATTTTTAATATTATTTCTAGCTAAATAAAATAAATAACCATATAACATAATAGAAATCATACTATGACCACTAGGAAAAGAAAAACCACCTTGTTTTATTAATCTAATTACACTAGGTCTACTTCGTCTAATTAAATTTTTAATAATTAGATTACTTGAAATACTTGCAATAGTTAATATATCACATATTATAGCATCTTTTCTAGACAATTTAATATTTAGTAGAGCTAATAATAATATAACAGCTTGAGCGTTACCAAAAATAGTTATTAATTTAAAATAATTATTAAAAAAATTAGTATCTAAAATTCTTATTAAATTATAAATAAATGTGTCAAATGTAATTGTTAAACTATTTAAAACTAAAAATAAATCTATTACAAATAAAACAGTAAAAATTATAGGTAACAAATATTTTCTATTTTTCATATTTTTCCTCTTTATTAAAATTTAATATTATCCCTTACTTCTTTCTTATAAACTTCTACTCCCGGTTGATTAAATGGATCAACATTAAATAATAATCCACTATAAGAAGCTGCTAACATAAAGAAATACATTATTTGACCTAAATATTTTTCATTTATTTTTGGAACTGTTATCATAAAGGATGAAACATCACCTTTTTTATGAGCTATTCTTACTGAATCTAATACAATATTATTGATATCATGTAAATCATATTTTTTAAAAGCAACAGAAGCACCACTTTCCACTTTTATAAATGTTTCAAATAGTATTTTATTTCCCTCTTGAATGAATTGTCCTAGTGAATGTAAATCTCTTGTATAAACAGTAGAAGTTGGGAAAATACCTACTTCTTCTTTACCTTCTGTTTCTCCAAATAGTTGTTTAAGCCATTCACTAAAATAACTTAATTTTTCTTCAAAAACAACGAAATTCTCAACTACTTTTCCTCTTTCAAATAAACTTTTTCTCGCAACTGCATAGTAAAAAGCACTATCATCATACTTTGCTCCTTCATAATATCCACAAATAAATTCATTTATATCAATGTTAAATGCAAGCGGAAATAAATGAGCTGAGGTCATTATTGAATATCTTCCACCTATATCATCAGGGATAGGAAAAGATTTATAACCATTAGTATTTACTTCTTCTCTCAATGATCCTTTAACTAAATCCGTAGTAATTATTAAATGTTTTTTTATCTGATCTTCATCATACTTTTCTACAAGCAATTTCTTAAGAATTGTATAAGTAATAGTAGTCTCTAATGTTGTTCCACTTTTACTTATAACATTTAATGTAAAATCTTTATCTTTTAAATATTGAACTAATTCATCCATATAATCACTACTTAAAGTATTTCCAGCATAAATTACTTCAAATTTATTTTTATTAAAGTATGGAGCAAGAGCTTTTTCAACTGCTAAACTTCCAAGAAAAGAACCACCAATTCCTATTACGACTAAACAATCAGAATGAGTTTTTACTTCATTAGCAGTTCTTATAATATCTTCAACTAAAGAATTATCAATTCTTTTAGTCCAACCAATCATATAACTATTTTTAAATTTATCTTTAACTTCTTCTTTTCTGTTTAATAAATTATTATCTATATAATCCATACTATTAAAATCAAACTTTATCATATTAACACCTTCTAAACTAAATATATTATAACATAAAACAGGAAAGAACATTATCTTTCCTATTTATCTATTCCTTTAATTATTTATTTAAAGTATATGAATAACTTTCATCAAGTAAATTCATGATATATTCATCCTCTAAAGTATTATCCAAAATAATTGTAATCCAATTTTTCTTATTCATATGATAAGCTAAAGAAAAACCTTGTTGATTTAATAAAAGTTCTATCTTAATAGGGTCTAGTTTAACATTAATTATTTCAACTATACCAGTAGAAGTTTTATCTAATTTACTTTTATCAACATTCATTATAATTGCATACCACTTTTTACTATCTTTATTTTTAAAAGTAGCATATAAAGGAAACTTTTCCCATTGAAACTGTGGGGCATCTTGATACTTTTCTTTTATTGCCTTAACTATTCTATTGGATTGATCAAACATAAACAACTCTTCAGTAAAACAATTATTTTTAATATTCAATAATAAATTTATATATTCATCCCTAACCTTTTTTACAAAAGTTCCTCTAGCATCCTCTACACGAAAATTACTATATTCGTTATTAAAAGATAAATCATAAACTCTTCCATTAATTATTCCATTATTATTTACTTCTATATCTATTCTAAAAGAATTATTTAAAATATTTTTTGAATATCTATAAAAAGTCTTATCTTTTTTAAAACCATATTCACCTAACTTATTAAAATTAACTTTAGCTCTTTTAAATATATTTTCTTCGATAGTCATTCTTTTATCACCTATAAATTAAACATCAAAGTATTACAATCTAATCTCTAAATTCTCTATTTTTACTAATAATATCTTTACTAATACCATCTATTTTATATTCATATTCAAAATTATTGTAGTAAAAATCAACTTCATACATAACTTTTCCATTCTTGTTCTCCAAGTCTACATCAGTAAAAGTTACTTCATTTATATTAATTTGAGCATCATTTAAAGCAATGTTTTTTGCTTCTTCTACACTAATATAATTATTATTATTATTATTTTCTGTACTCAAATTATCATTATTCTTATCAGTAACATAATTACTATAAATTATCTTACCATTTCTAGCATCAATCTCATATTTATATTCAATTCTATTATAGTAAAATTCTACATCATATTTTTTTATCTCCTCATCTAAATCCAAATCAATTTCTTTAAAAGTAATATTTTCTTCATTAAGTTGAGTATCTTCTATAATTATTTTTTTAACTTCTTCTTTTGATAAATATGTATTTTTAATATATAGAGAAAATAAATTTATAGCACATAATAAAACCACCACAATTGCACTAATTGATATAATAATAATCTTATAACTTTTCTTCATATAAACCTCCTATAATACTTATGATTGACTTTATTATAAATATTCAATTTATCTAAGTCAATATAACAATAATATTAATTTTAAAATAAAAAAGCATCAATTTTTATAAATAGATGCTTTCAATTAGATAGTATAAATCACTACTTGATGTTCAATACCATCATTTACTAAGTCAATTGTATTATTCTGCTGTTTCCTACTATCAACTATTATCTCATTTTTAGTATCTTTAATTACTCTTATATGATAATCAGTATCCATATATCTATAAGTTATTTCATAAGAATCCCAAGAAACTGGCATGTTAGGAGTTACTTTTAAAGTCTGTCCATGTTTATGAAGACCAAGTATTTCCTCAACACCAACGCGATAGAACCAACCAGCACTACCTGTATACCATGTCCATCCGCCACGTCCTTCTTGACCTTTTGCAGAATAAATATCAGCAGCAATAACATATGGCTCAGTCTTATAATGTTGGACAGATTCATTATCTAATGTTCTATTAACTGGATTAATCATTTGATAATATCTGTAAGCTCTATCTTTATAACCACTCTTAATTAAAGCCATCAAATACCATGAAACTGAATGTGTATATTGACCACCATTTTCTCTTATACCTTGTGGATAATTCATAATATATCCTGGATTATTCAAAGAAGAATGAAAAGCTGGTGTTAAAAGTTTGATTATTTTAGCATTTTCATCTACTAGCTTCTCTTCAACTGACTCAATGACACTTTCAACTCTATCTTTAGGAGCAACTCCACTAAGAATTGAAAAACTTTGGGAAATCAAATCAATCTTACACTCACTATTTTCACTACTACCGAGCTTGTCTCCATTATCAAAGAAAGCTCTTAAATAATGTTTACCATCCCATGTTTTCTTATTAAGATTATCTTTCAATTTCTCATTAAAATTAACATATTCTTCTACATTAAAGTTCTTATAATATTTTCTCATTAATTTAATAAATTGATCAATAATCATATAAAGGAAAAATCCTAACCATACAGATTCACCTTTACCTTTAATACCAACTTTATTCATTCCATCATTCCAATCACCACCACCCATAAGAGGAATTTTATGATGACCTAAGGAATTCATAGAAAGCTGTAATGACTTAATACAATGTTCAAGTAAAGATTCAGTATAATCAGTATAATTAAACATCATACCTTTTTCACTTTCATAATCTCCAAGAGTATCTCCTAAAACATAAGGAATTTGTTCATCTAGTATAGATACATCTTTAGTAATTTCAATATAGTGAATAGTTGCATAAACTAACCATAAATAATCATCTTTGTATTTACTTCGAAGTCCAAATCTATTTTTTTCATGCCACCAATGGAATACATCTCCTTCTTCAAATTGATGGGCAGCATTAATTAATATTTGTTTTCTGGCAATATCTGGTTCAATAATAGTTACATTCATTGCATCTTGTAATTGATCCCTAAATCCAAATGCTCCACTTACTTGATAAAATCCACTCTTAGCAAGAATTCTTGAAGATAATGTTTGATATAAGTACCAACCATTAACCATATAGTCAAAACTCTTATCTTTTGTTTTAACATTGATTTTGCTCAAAGTCTTTTTCCATTTTTCTTTAACAGATTTTAATTCTTTTTTAACATTATTAATCTCACTATATTTATGTATTAAATCTAAATTCTCTTTGTCACTCATTCCACAACCTAAAGCAAATACTATATATTTTTCTTCCTTTGGTTCTAAAGTTATAGAAGTATTAATAGATTTAACTAACATTCTATTAAGTTCAGCACTTTTAATTGGAAGAGATGATGTCATAAATACATTTACATCTCCATAGTTTATACTGTAAACATTTCTAAGTTTCAAATAATTGTCATTACCCATAAATTCAGTAAGAATATGTCGCGAAGTTTTTTCTTCAAAATTACCAAAAGTTGGATTAATCCAAAATTCAATATCATAATCTAGTTTTTTATTTTCTTTATTAGTTAACTTCATCAAATATAATTTTACATTATCTTCTTTCGCAACAAATTCTGTTATTTCTGTAATTTTTTCTTCAGTTTCACTACTTAATATAGAATAACCAAATCCATGTATACATTTCATCGGATCAAATAATCTTCCATTAAATTTAAAACCTTCACTCTTATCATTACAAACTACATCATTAGTCCAAGAAGTAAGTTTAAATTCTCCTGAATTATATGCATATGTAAATCCACAACCATTATTAGTGATTATAGTACCAAAATTTTTATTCGCAATAATATTACTCCATGGAGTAGGTGTATCTTTATTATATATTACATACTCACTACCATTATTTTTAAAACCACCATAACCATTATCAAATTCTAATTTTTCTGATGACTTTGGATAAACATTTATTTCATATTTAACTCTAGAATAATCACTAATTGAATTAGAACTTTGTAATTCTTCAACTGCCTCTTTTAATGTTTGATGATTATTTATAATAAATTTAAGTCTTGGAACTACTTGTAATAACAAATACTCTTTATCATCTATACAATTACCATCTAAAACAGTAATTCCTCCCGGAGTATGATAAAAGCTATTTAATGTATACATTCTATACATTTCTTCATCAATTTCTTTTTTTATTATTTTACTAAATTGACTACTTTCTTTATTAATAATTACTATATCAACAAATATAGAATGATTTTTATAATACTCAAAAACTTTAAGTATTTCATTTATAAAGTTCATATCACTAATATCTGAAATTTCAACTAAAATAATTGGCCTATCTCCACTAATACCAAATTTCCACAAAGCTGACTGACCTAAAGCATTACGTCTAAGTAAATCCATTCTATCTTCATCTGTACTAATTCGAGTAGTTTGATATAAATAATTTAACATAATATTATAAGTACGCATTGCTTCACCAGTAATATTCATATTTTTGGTATTTATATTATTCATTAAAGTAGCTACTCTAAAGGCATTTTCTATACTTACTTCATTATTATAATTTTTTACTATATCCATTATTTGTTCACGACTTCTACCAAATCCAACTATTAAATATATAGTTTGACTTTCAAAAGGAGGTAGTTCAATACTATTTCTAATACTAATAACTGGTTCAAGATTATCACCACAATAATTACTTAATTTTTGATAAAGGCCTTGTGGATTACTACTAGATCTATTTCTACCAATAAAATTTGTCCTTTCTGTTTCAAAAGTATATTCATCTTGAGGATTTTGAATTAATAGTCGAAGAACCATATAACTACTGATATTAGTATCTCCTCTAGATTTACGTCTTGCAATCAAAGAATTAGTCTTTTTATCAAACTCAGTAGATATAAACATATTATTAAACACTCTATGACTAACATCATCCATATTTTCAGAAAGAATTGGTTCAGTATAACCAGTAAGTTCTAATCTTCTAACATCTGCACCATTATTTTTAAAAGTAATTTTTCTAATTTCAGCATTATGATTTTTAGTAACAGTTATTTCTGTTTTAGTAGTAATTGATCCATCACGTCTAGAATACTTTATTCTGTCACTTGCAAAAACTACTTCATATTTTTCTGGTTTTTCATTAATAGGAGCATATGTATTACTCCAAATTCTATCACTATCTAAATCTTTTATGTATAAAAATATTCCATAATCTTGTTCAGTTATTCTTCTATATCTATTTAACTGTAATGTTCTATATCTAGAAAAAGAATTACCTCGATCATTTATAAGTAAACAATATTTTTGATTAGATAATACTGATACTTCTGGTAAATATGAAATATAATCAAAGGCTCTAATATCATTTTCTATTACTTCCTTATCATAATTATATTTTTTGTACTTAGCCATCTTCATATCAATACTAGTTTTTACTTGAACTTTTTCTTTTAATAAAATATTAAATGTTTTAACATAGACATTATGATGAAAATAATTTTTAATAGCATTCGGTTTTAAATAATTAACCACTCCTGCTAAAATCATTCCTTGATGATGAGCAAAATAAGCATAAACTACTCCCTTATTGTCATAATCATATGCCTCATAAAATCCATATTTACCAAGCATATCCATTTTCTTAAATTTTTCCATATTATTATAGACATCTTCAGGAAATAACTCTAAAGCCATAATAGATGCATATGGTGCTAAAACTATTCTATTTTCTTTATCTTCTTTTGCTTTTAAATAAGGAGTTGAGAAAGCTTTATACTTATAATTTAAAGAATTATCTAATTCATTATAAGCTGACTCACTAATTCCCCATGGAAGTGTTCTAGAAACACTTTCAATATAATCTTTTTGACAAAATCTTGCAAATTGATAAGACTCATCTAATAAGGTATTTGGATATTCTTTCATAAAAAGTAAAGGCATATAATATTCAAAAGAAGTACCACTCCAAGAAATTAATCCTTTATGGCCCTTATATGTAGTAAGAGATTTATCTAAACAAAACCAGTGTTTAGCTGGTACATCTCCTAAACAAATTGCTAAATAACTCAATAGTCTTGCTTCACTTGCAAACTTATTATAATTATAAATTGATAATTTACCTTCATTATCGTCAAAACCTATACTAAATACATTCCTTTTTGTATAGAATTTTTTAAAATTAGCATTATTAATTAATTTATCACACTGTTTTATTAATTTATCACAGTCAAATTGTTCTAAAAATTCTCTAACAACTATGACACTAGCTATGAAATTACCTGAGTCAACAGAAGATACAAATTTATTTGCTGTCATAACTCTCATTGTCTTTATATCATACCAATTATATAAATGACCACACCATTTATCTAACTTATCAACACTATCTAATATTTTCTCTATTAAATCAATTGCTTTTTCTGCATCAATAAATTCTAATTCATAAGCACCAACAATACTAGTAAGAGAAAAACCAATAGCTGTAGGTGAAGTTCTATGATCCGCTTTTTGTTCTCTATTTTCTTGATAATTATCTGGTATTAAATAATTATATTCTTCTGTTAAATTATCTTCAAAATATTTCCATGTATTTCTAGCAATTTCCATTATAGAATTTACCTTTTTATCACTAAGTTCAATTCTATCATGATCAATATCACAACTTACAAAGTATAAAACAAAAGGTGCAGTTAAAAAACTTATAGCTAGTACACAAGCATAATAATTTTTACTTATTAATCCATAAACAATAAGTACTATTGCCAAAACTATATTTGGAATAAAATTTTTAATATAACTAACTAAATTACTATTAACAGTCTTTTCAACTTCTTCGGCTGTTATCCAATTAAGTAAATTTTTATGAGTAATTAATAATCTATATATACTTTTAAAGAATGCATCCATGTATAACTGTGTATAAAATGGTAATGTACAAAAAACAATATAACATCTCGCAACTAAACTTTTTCCACCAAAGAATAGATTTTTATAATAAATAGTCGTATTATCTTTATTTCTAGTTTGCATTTTACTTCTTAAATAGAATATTATAGGTAATGCTATTTCTAATATAACAAAAGCAAACCAAACTAAAGGTGATATAACACCATATAAAAATGATAATATAAGTATTAATAATAAAGTTGGATATAAAAACATTCTAACAATATTATCGAATATTTTAAATTTACCTAATAAATTAATTGGATTTTTAACCTTCTTACCACTTTTATTTGGTACTTTATTAAATAACCAATTAATAATTTGAACATCTCCTCTAGCCCATCTATGCTGTCTAGTAATATCTATTAATAATTTAGAAGGAAAGTCATCTATCAATTCAATATCAGATACATATC
>CANQCQ010000003.1 GCA_947589725.1 uncultured Bacilli bacterium
CTCAAATGTACAGATTTTAAATATAAGGAGAATTCTATCATAATTTTTGTATATTTTGTCAATAAAGGTAAATCATATAAATAGGAGGTATGATATGGAAAATTTTCAAAAGATACTATTAGTATTAACAATTATTGGTGCTATTAATTGGGGATTAATTGGATTATTTGATATAAATTTAGTAACTTCTTTATTTGGTAGTACTACATTAATGACAAGAATTATATATACCTTAATAGCAATAGCTGGTATTGTTAATATTGGTATTTTATTTAATCATTTAGAAGAGACAAATTAGTTTTGTCTTTTTTGTTTATAAGGAATTGCTAGATAAAATATAATGTTCGTATATAAATATAGACACAAAAATATGGAGAATGTGATAGAATAGAAAAATGAGCACCATAGTGACTATTGGAAATTGGTTTTTTGCTTGATAAAGTTATCCTATGAAGGAGAAAATCTAAACTGTGAAGTTTCATTGAGATTTTTATGTATAATAAATAATATACTTATTTTTTGGGGGATTTATGAAAAATAAAATACTAGAAATTTTTAGTACTACAAATGTTCCTTTAACGTATAAAGATATTTGTAATAAATTAGGATTGGATGAAGACAATCAATATTTAAATAGTTTAATAAATGAGATGGAGAATGATTTATTAATTATTAAGACTAAAAGTAATAAATATATTTCTTTAGATAAATCTTCTTATAGGTGTGGTTTATTTAAATATGATAGTATTAAAAAGGGAAGAGTAGTAATTGATGGTAATGTATATACTTGTTTAGATAAAGATATTAATGGTGCAATAGATAATGATAAGGTTTTGTTTAAAATATATTCTAGTAAAAATGATAAGTCTTCAGCTAAGATAGTAAAAGTAATAGATAGAGATTTAGATTATATAATAGGTGAAGTATATAAGAATAAAAATAATTATTATGTTAAATCTTTAAATAAAAAAACTAAGAATTTAAAAGTAAAGCTTCCAGGAGTTGAGGTTATAGGAACTAAAGTTAAAGTTGCTTTAGTTAAACAACTCGATAATAGTAAATATATTGGTGAAGTTAGTAAAAGATTTAATAATAAGTATGACTTAAATGATGATATAGTATTAGAATTGTATAAATATGGTGTAAATACTGAGTTTAGTGAACAAACTTTAATTGATTTGGAAAATATTCCAACGACGGTATTAGATAGTGAAAAAATTGGCAGAGTAGATTTAACTAAGGAAAAGATTTTTACAATAGATTGTTATAATACTAAAGATATAGATGATGCTATAAGCATTAAGAAATTAGATAATGGTAATTATTTAGTTGGAGTTCATATAGCAGATGTAAGTCATTATGTGTTACCTTGCTCTTCAATAGATAAAGATGCATATAAAAGAGGTACTAGTATTTATTTACCTAATATGACTATTCCTATGTTACCAAAAGTATTATCAAATGGAATATGTTCATTAAATCCTAATGAAGAAAGACTAGCTATATCATGTTTAATGGAATTAAATGAAAATGGTAATACTGTTAATTATAATATTTTTAGAAGTGTTATAAAGTCAAATTTGAAAATGACATACGATGAAGTAAATAATGTCTTACATAATAGAATGTATGATAAATCGTATAAAGAATATAAAGATTCTTTGTTGAACTTAAATAAATTAGCTTTGATACTTAGAAAAAATCGAATAAAAAATGGATCACTTCAATTTAATAATCCTGAATTAGAATTAATTTTTGATGATAATAAAGTGACTGATATTAGAGTAAATAAAAAGGATTTAAGCGAGGATTTAATTGAAGAGTTTATGATAGTAGCTAATGAAACTGTTGATAAACATTTGGTTAGTCATGGATATAGTTTATTACATAGAGTACATTCTGCTCCTTCTTTTGATAAGATGAAAGATTTTTTTAATTTACTTAATGTTGTTGGTTGTAATTGTATAAATTATGGTTATAAGGATTGTTGTAATAATAAAAATCTTCTTAAAAATTTGAAAGAATTAATTATGAGTACTGGTAAGTTAAGTACAGCATTATCTATTAATTTAGTTAAAAGCTTGCCTTTTGCAAAGTATTCTCCTTTTAATATTGGACATTATGGTTTATCTAAAGATTATTATTGTCATTTTACTTCGCCAATTAGGAGATATCCTGATTTAGTTACTCATAGGATACTAAATAAAGATTTAGATAATAATTGCATTAATTATAATTTAAAACAATTGGAAGAAATAGGAACTCATTCTTCTGAAATGGAAAGAAATTCTTCTAAAGTAGAAAATGAGACATTTAAGCTCCTACTTGCTGATTTTATGAAACAATATATTGGAAACACTTATAATGGAATAATTATTGGTGTTGATGATTATGGGTTATCTATTCAATTAGATAACTATATTGAAGGTCATGTTAAAAGAAATGATTTAGATGGGGAATATAAGTTTTTAAAAAATGAATGTTCTTTAGTATCTAAAGATAATAAATATACTATTGGTGATTATTTAAAATTAAGACTTGATAGTATATCTAAAGATAAAAAGAATATTAATTTTAAAATAGAAGAAAAACTTAGTAAAAAGAAGTATGTAAAAAAATTATAATTATCATAGGTTGATAAATTTTATGTTAAATGATATCATATATTATGAGAATAGGGGTGCTAAAATGGATTTTATAGTAGTGTTTTTTAGAGATGTATTAGATGGACCTTTGTATGTTGCAGTTGCAATTATTAATTCACTTTTAATTTGCTCATGCATTGGTTATTTAGCAGATAATTATTTAAAAGTAAAAGAGTCAAAAGAGAAGTATTATAATACTTTTGTTACTCCAGATAATGTTAATAGTCAAGGACAAACAACTTCTATTCAAGACGTTACAGCTAATAATAATCAAAATCAATAGAATTAGGAGATGATGTGTGTGTCTATCACGATGAATGATGTACTAACGATAATTCGCGAATTAGTTGATATATCGCTAGTTTGGTTTTTATTTTACTTTATTTTAAAAAATATTAAAAATAATTTAAAACTTTCTTTATTATTTAAAGGAGTTTTGTTTATTATACTTTTAAAGGCTGCAAGTTATTTATTTAATTTAATTACTTTAGGATTATTGCTTGAATATATAATTCAATGGGGACCTATAGCCTTAATAGTTATATTTCAACCAGAAATTAGAAATATATTGGAACAACTAGGAAGAAGTCAATTATTAGGTCGACATAAGGTGTTGACTGTTGATGAACGTGAACGTATGGTTTATGAAATGATTAATGCTATTGACTATTTAAGAAAAGAAAGAATTGGTGCATTAATTGTTATTGAAAGAGATCAAAGTTTAGCTAATTATATAGATAAAGCAAAAAAATTATATGCGGATTTATCTAGTGATTTATTAATTGCTATTTTTTATGAGGGTAATCCTTTACATGATGGTGGTGTAATAATTCAAGGTGATAGAATTACTTGTGCTGGAGCTGTTTTCCCTACAAGTAATAGTACTAAGCTTAATAGAAGATTGGGTACAAGGCATAGAGCTGCTTTGGGCTTGGCAGAAGAAACAGATGCTATATGTATTGTAGTGTCTGAAGAAACTGGTCGTGTTTCTATAGCTGTTAAAGGTGAAATGTTATATAACTTAACTTTAGATGATGTAAGAATGATGCTACTTGATGAATTAAAGCCTAAACAAGATATTGATGAAGAAGCTATTTTAGATAAGGAAGAGTTATATGAAGAAGATAATTAATTTGTTTAAAAAGATTATAAGTATTATAGCATCATTCTTTGATAGGTTTTTGGTAAATCCTATTACTAAATTAATTTTAAAGGTAATGGAGTACTTCAAAGCAAATGCAAAAACATTAGATAAATTTGCATCTAAGAAATCAACACTTTTAATAGTTAGTTTATTGTTAGCATTTATTGTATATATATTTGTAGATCAAGAAACTACTGTTATGTTAGATCAGTATGCTGAAATATTGGATGATGTTCCAGTAACAGCTATTTATAATGAAGAGTCATATGTAGTTGAAGGGTTACCTGAGACTGTTGATATTACATTAATTGGTCAAAGAAGACATATTTTCTTGGCTAAACAATCTCCTTCTCAAGGAGTTTCTGTTGATTTGACTGGGTTGAAACCTGGAAATCATAAAGTTAAGTTAAAATAATCACTTGAATATAAATTAGACCCATCAACAGTAACTGTTACTATATATGAAAAAGAAAGTGTTAATAAGACTCTTACTGTTGATGTATTACATCAAGATGATTTAAATTCTAAGTTATATATTGATAATATTGAGTTAGATCGAAATACCGTTATTGCTAAAGGAGCAAATTATAAATTAAAGCAGATTGCTACTGTTAAAGCTCTTGTTGATGTTGATAATATTACTAAGCAGCAAGCTGGTGAAACTACTTTAAAAGATGTACCTTTAGTTGCTTATGATGGTGATGGAAAGGCTGTAGATGTTGAATTAGTACCATCTGCAGTAACAGCTAAATTATCAATAACTTCACCAAGTAAGACAGTTCCTATTAAGATTATACCTAAAGGAACATTAGCATTTGGTAAATCAATTAAAGATATGACAACTGATATACCAACTGTTACTATATATGGTAAACAAGATGTAGTTGATGCTACTGAACAAATCGAAGTAACTGTAGATGTTGATAAATTGGATAAAGATAAGGACTATAAAGTTACAATTAAGAAACCTAATGGTATTACTGATCTTAGTTCTAAGACTGTAACGGTTTCTATTAAGTTAGATGATTCAACTACAAAAGAGTTTGATAATTTATTAATTGTTACAGAAAACTTAGATTCTAAATATAAAATTCAAGCAGCTACTGAACAAGATAGGGTTGTTACAGTTGTTGTTCAAGGAAGTAAAGATGTTATTGGTAGTGTTGATCCTTCTTCAATACATCCATATATAGATTTAAAAAATTATGGTCCAGGAACACATGATGTAGAAGTTAAAGTCACTGGAGATGATTTAAAATTATCTTATACGTCAAAGACTAAAAAAGTAAAAATAGTAATTTCAGAAAGATAGGTATTATGCCTATCTTTTTTTGGAATATAAAAATGATAAGTTCATATATTTAACTAGATATAGAGGTGAAAATATGAAAAAAATTTTATTATTAATTTGTATGATTTTACTAGTAACTGGATGTAGTAAAAATAGTAAAACTAATGTAGTAGAAAAGTTTACTAAAAAGATAAATAATGCTGACTCTTATTTATTGGTTGGTGATTTAGAATTAAGAAATAATGATGAAATTTATAATTATGAAGTAGAGGTAAGTTATTCAAAAAAGTCTTATTATAAAGTTTCTTTAAAAAATAATTCTAATAATTCTACTCAAATAATTTTAAAAAATGATGAGGGAGTATATATATTAACACCTTCACTTAACAGAAGTTTTAAATTTCAAAGTGATTGGCCTTATAATAATTCCCAAATTTATTTGCTTAAAGCAATAGCTAATGACATAAAGGAAGATAGTGATTTAAAATTTACTGAATCTGATAAATATTATACTTTAAATACTAAAGTAAATTATCCTAATAATAAAGATTTAGTTAATCAAAAAATTGTTTTAGATAAAAAGCTTAATTTGAAAAAAGTAACTGTATATGATAAAGATGAAATTCCTTCTATGCAGTTAGAAATTAAAAAAATTAATTATTCTCCTTCATTTAAAAAGAGTTATTTTGATCTTAATACTATAATGAAAACTTATAAAGAAAATGATGAAGAAGTAAAAGAGACAGCTACTCTTGAAGATACGATATATCCTTTAGTTTTGCCTACTGGTACAACTTTGTCTAATGAGGAAAAAATTAAAAAAACAAATGGAGAAAGAATACTTATGACCTTTGAAGGTGATAATCCATTTTTACTTGTAGAGGAAACAGCTAATATTGAGGATGAATTTACTATTATTCCAACAAATGGTAAACCTTATCAGTTAATGGATACTTTGGGTGTTATGACGGATAATTCATTAAGTTGGGTAACTAATGGTATTGAATATTATTTAGTTAGTGATGTTTTATCAAGTGAAGAATTAGTTGATATTGCTCAATCCATATATGCACTACCTACTATGAAATAAGTCTTTACCTACTAAAACCATTATGTTATAATGATTTCAGGGTGGTATGGATGTCAAAAAATAATAAACAAAATAATAAAATTAAAAAGAAAAAAGAAAAATATTTAAATGATAAAGAAAATAAATTTAGTGAAATTGAAAAAGTTTTGTGGACTGTTGCAGTTGTATCAATTATATTTATAGTTTTTTATCTAATATCAGTTAAGATAACTGGTGGAAGTATTTTTAAATCTGATAAAGATGATGAAGAAGTTAATTTCCAATATGAGGAAATATTAGCAGGTAGAAGTTTTGATATGGGTGATGATTATTTAGTTGCCTATTATGACATTTCAAATACTTCTGATGAGCAAACTACAGATTTAAATACATCTTTTACTAATTTTAAATCAAGTCACTCTGATGTTGATATATATAAATGTGACTTAGGTAATGCTTTTAATAAGAATTTAGTTAGTGATAAACAACCAAATACGCAACCTAGTAGTGCAGATGAGTTATCTTTTAATGGTCCTACTATTATTAAATTTGTAAATGGAAAAGTTGAAGAATTTATTTATGGGTTTGATCAAGTTAAAGATTATTTAGACAATTATGGTTCTACAGAATAAGAGGTTATGCCTCTTTTTTTTATTTATAAATTACTTTGTTTTTATATTGATGAATAATATTATATTTAATTATGGTATAATAATCTTTAGAAAAAAATAATTTTTGAGGTGATTATCTTGTCTAAAAAAGAAAAAAATAATAAAAAGCAAAAACATTCAATAAGAAATTTTCTTTTTAATTTACTTTTTACTTATGAAGATGAAAGTAATGATTCGAAAAATAAAAAAGTTGTTGTTAGTAAGAAAAAGTATACTAACTTTGATATGTGTTTATGTGGATTTATGTTACTAATACTTGGAATTGTTGTTGGCTGCTTAATAACTATTTATACTAATTCTGTTCTTGGATTTAAGTTTGATACTAGAACTTCAGATTTTTTAAGAACATATAATTATATTAAAAATAATTATTATGAGAAAGTTGATGATGATTTACTTATCGAATCTGCAATATCAGGAATGTTAAGCTCATTAGGTGATGAAAATTCATATTTTATGGATGCTGATTCTACTGATTCTTTTAATACAAGTGTTGATGGTTATTATGTTGGTTTAGGTATTACTATTCAATATGATAGTAGTAAAAATACTGTCGTTGAAGTTTTTGAAAATTCTCCAGCAATGAAAGCAGGAGTTAAAGTTGGTGATATAATAACTAAAGTAAATAAAAAAAATGTTACTAAAAAGAATTCTTCACAAATTTCAGATTTAATTCAAGGAAAAGTTGGAAAAAAAGTTAAGTTGACTGTTAAACGTGACAATGAAGAAAAAGAGTTTGATTTGAAGTTAGCAAAGATAGAAATTCAGTCTGTTTATAGCGAATTAAAAGAGGAAAATAATTCTAAAATTGGATATCTATACATTGAAAATTTTGCATCTAATACTTATAGTCAGTTTAAAAAAGAATTAACTAGTTTGGAGAATCAAGATATAAGCTCTTTAATAATCGATGTTAGAAATAATTCAGGTGGACATTTAGCACAAGTTTCTGATATTTTGGATTTATTTTTTAAAAAAGGTACAGTTTTATATCAAATCCAATCAAAAAGTAAAACAGTAAAGTATAAAGCCAAAACAAATAGTAAAAGAAATTATCCAGTTGTGGTTGTTGTAAATGAAAATAGTGCATCTGCTTCTGAAGTTTTAACAGCTTGCTTTAAAGAAAATTATTCAGATGCAACAATTGTTGGTGTAACAACTTATGGAAAGGGAACAGTTCAACAGGCTTTTGATTTATCTTTGGGATCTAGTTATAAATTTACAACTGAGAAATGGCTAACTCCAAAAGGAAAATGGATTCATAAAAAAGGAATTGAGCCTGATGTAAAAATTGAATTGGAAGATGAAAATGATACCGACCTACAACTTCAAGAGGCAATAAAAATTCTTTCTAATAAATAAGCATGATTACAAAAAGAGTCTTTATGACTCTTTTAATATGCAATTTACTATAAGTTGCTTTGTTTCATTGGAAGGACTACATGTAGTTAGAACTAATTGATTTTCATCAGTTTTAGTTACTTCTATATCTCCATCTTTATTTGTTTCCCATTTTTCAACAACTTTGTATTTATATTCATTACCTTTATAATCTAATATGACTTCATCATTTTTATTTAGTTTATCTAAATCTTTAAAATAGGCTATCTCTCCTGTTCCAGAGTGAGCAGCAATAAACATAATACTATTATTTTTATCTGGCTCAATACTACCTTCTAAAATTGTTACATTTTGATCAACATTATTTTTTTCATTATTTAAATCATATAGTCTATTATTTATACCTAATTTTTCAATTTTTATATTACCAATACTATCATCATTATTGTTGATTTTTTCATTAATTTTATCTATGTAATTTACCTTTATCTTATTACTTATTTTATTTATATCTACTTTTTCTTTGTTGTATATAATATAACAACTAATTTGAAAAAATAATAATAAGAGAAATAATTTGATTATATTCTTACGCATATTAGACCCATTAAACATTTAATAATAATTTCTAGTAATGATTCTTCAGTATGTGTATTTGGTACTTTAATTTTATAATCTTTTAATTCTAGTATTAGAATATCTTCATCTTTTACTTCTATTTTTATAGGTTCTACTTTTGTATAACCTTCTTTAGAATTTACTTGTTTTAAAGTATAAGTTCCATAAGTTAAAGAAAATTTTATATAACCAGATTCATCTGTTGTTACTGTGTCAATTAAATTACCTTCTTCATCATAAATTTCAAATGTAACATTAGGTTCACCTACAAAAACATCACTTCCATATGTTTTATGTATTGTTATTTCTTTTTTTATTATGTCATTTTCGATAGTTATTTCAACTGTTAGATTATTAGCATCTATTTTTACTATATATTCTTTATCATTTAATTTATATCCATTTCCTGCTTCTAATTCTTTTATTTTATATGTACCAAAATCTAAGTCATCAATTGTAGCTGTCCCTGTTTTATCAATTTGAATAGTTCTTATAAGTGTGCCTTTTTTATTATATAAACCAAACTTGGTATCTTTTAAAGAAGCAGCTCCTACGTCTTTTGAGTCTTTTGTATCAGAGTTTACTTTTTTTATTTGTAATTTGGTATTAGCAACTATTAATTTATATTCAATTTCAATATCTGGTAAATCACCATTTAAGAACATATTTTGACTACCATAGGATTCATAAAAAGTTGCTACATTTCCTGTTTCTATTTTTTTTCTTTTTAATTTAATTGTGTATTCACCTTCTGTTAATCCATCTATTATAAGTTTATTACCACGAATGCTTCCTATATTTGTTTCATAATTATTTATGATATTATTAGTGTCTGTTAGTTCAATTTGTCTATTAGATTTAACTGCAGTTGGTATATTAATATTTGGCTTTGTAAGGTAATTATTAATTAAATTGTTAATTTCTTGAATTTCTGGATCATATTTGTTTGTCCTATTACCATTTAGCGTGTCAGTGAAATAATAACTTCCATTAGGATCGGCTGTTTGCCAAATCATAAGTTGTGCTACAGCATACCATTTTATCATTCTATGGTCCGGATAAAGATATCCAAAATAGCCAATTAACTTAATTCTATCTATTTGCTCTTGAGTTAGATTATATGGATGGTCAGTTGAATAATACGTTGTATTTTCATCAAAAAACTTTTCAGGTTCAACACAATATGCAAATCTTCCAGAACCAACTTCATGAAAAAATCTAGAATTTTGATAATATATTGTATTAGGGTCAGCACTTGTAATCTTCTTAACAAACATTTCAACCATTCCGCCTTCATAGAATTTGGCTTCACTTGCATGTACATTAATTGATTTACTTATAAAAATTGCACATAATAACATTAAGAAAATAAACTTTTTTTTCAATAAAATTCCTCCTTCTTTTTCTTAATGCTTTGATAATAGCATTATAATTATTTGTTGTAAAATTACAAAAATTGTATTTTTAATTCATTTTTCTTAAGAAATTTTCATTTTATATTATAGAATTTTATATATTTAATAATCTAATAATTTAATTTAACAACTTTAAAGGTTTTTCATGCTATAATTTTATTTAGAGGTGAGACAATGGAAGATATTGAAATTGCTAGATCTATAAATATTAAAGATATACGTGATGTAGCTAGTGATATTGGTCTTAATGAAGAAGATTTAATTTTATATGGAAATAATAAAGCTAAGATTAATAAGACTATTACTAATAGAAGAGGAAAGTTAATATTAGTTACAGCTATATCACCAACTCCTTTGGGTGAGGGGAAGACAACTGTAAGTATTGGTCTTGCTGATGCTTTAAGAAAAATAAATAAAAGGAGTATTGTTGTTTTAAGACAACCTTCTATGGGACCAGTTTTTGGCATAAAAGGTGGAGCAACAGGAGGAGGATATAGTCAAGTTGTTCCTATGGAAGATATAAATTTACATTTTACTGGTGATTTTCATGCAATAACTTCTGCTAATAATTTACTTTGTGCGGCTATTGATAATCACATATATTTTGGAAATAAATTAGATATTCAAAATGTAAGATTTCACAGATGTCTTGATTGTAATGACAGAGCTTTGAGAGAAATAAATTTAAGTAATAGAAGTGAAAAATTTTCAATTACTGCTGCCAGTGAAATTATGGCGTTATTTTGTTTAGCAACATCTCTTGATGATTTAAAAAGACGATTAGGTAACATTATAATTGGAACTAATAGTAATGATGAATTTATTTATGCTAAGGATTTAAATATTGAGGGTTCTTTAGTTACATTACTTAAAGATGCTTTTAAACCAAATTTAGTTCAAACATTAGAAGGTACTCCAGCAATAATTCATGGTGGTCCATTTGCTAACATCGCTCATGGATGTAATAGTGTTGTTGCAACTTATACTGGCTTAGGACTTGCTGATTATGTTGTTACTGAAGCTGGATTTGGTGCTGACTTGGGAGCTGAAAAATTTCTTGATATAAAATGTAGAAAGTCTAATTTAAAACCAGATGTTATTGTTTTAGTTGCTACAATAAAGGCTTTAAAATATCATGGAGGAGTATCAAAAGATAATATATTTTTAGAAGATAATACTGCTTTAGAAAAAGGACTAAAAAATCTTGAAAGACATGTAAATAATTTGAAAAAATATGGAACTAACATTGTAATAGCTCTAAATAAATTTAATAGTGATTTAGATAGTGAAATTGAAATTGTAGAAGACTTTTGCAAAAAAATAGATACAGATTTTAGTTTATCAACTGCTTATGTAGATGGTGGCAAAGGAGCTATTGATCTTGCTAATAAAGTTTGTGAATTATGCAAAAAGCATTATGATTTTAAATTATTATATGATGATAATTTATTGATAGCTGAAAAGATTAAAAGTATAGCTCATAATATTTATCATGCTGGATTAGTTGAATTTAGTGATGTTGCTTTAAAAAAAATAAAGACAATAGAGGATAATGGCTATGGTAATTACCCTGTTTGTATTGCTAAGACTCAATATTCATTTTCTGATAATTCTAAGTTAGTTGGAGCTCCTATTGATTTCACAATAACAGTAAAAGATGTAGAATTATTTAATGGAGCTGAATTTATAACTGTATATTTAGGAGATATTATGATTATGCCTGGATTATCTAAAAAACCAAATTATGAAAAAATAGATATTGTAGATGGAAACATAGTAGGATTATCATAAATTATTACAAAAAAAAGGATTATTGTATTTGGAATAATCCTTTTTAATTATTTGTTGATTGATTTTGATCAGTTGTAGTTTTTCCTTCTTCATCTTTTGGTTCAGTATCTGGTTCAGTGTTATTTGGTGTTTTTACTGTAGTTTGTGGTACAAATATTTCTATTGTTGCTGTATAAATTTTATTATCATATGTAACTGTATATTGATATGTACCTACTAAATTAGTTTTAACGGCACTTAAGTCTAATACTATATTTTGAATAACTTCATCTGTTAATGCTTCATTAATATAAGTTGCAAGATTTCTATCTAGTATTGTATTTATAGGTAATTTTAAATTTTTTAGTGTTAAATTAACTTTTGGTAGTTCTTTTTCTGTAATAGTAAATATTCCATTATATTTTTTCTTTTTATAACTAATTGTATATATATAAGTACCTGCTTCTTGAGTATTAACATTAGATGTATCTAGTTTTAATGCTTTTAAAACACTAGTTTCTATTTTTTCAACATTTTCTAAATAATCTTTTATATCTAAACTTAGAGGATTATTTACTTCTAATGTCATAGCTTTTAATTTTATTTCGTTGGTTTTTGATTCAGCTACTTTACTAGAATAAAAATTAACTGAATATGAATTTTTTTCTATTACATTATTACGTGTAGTCATCACAATGCCACTTGCTATAAACAATATTCCCCAGCAAGCAAAAGCTAATGATATCATTTTAAGTTCTTTTTTATTCATTTTAGCTTTCATATTCCCTAGCTCCTATTCTAAATACATTATAATATAGTTAATTAATTTGTTCAAGAACAGTTTTAATTATATTGAATAATTTGTTTAAAAGTGTCATAATATAGCCAAAGAGAGGTGCATGTAATGGCTAGTTTTTGGGCTATATTGTTTTTGATTCTTATCTTTATTGAAATTATAACAGTAAATTTAGTAACTATTTGGTTTGCTATTGGTAGTTTAGTTGCTTTCTTTGTCGCATTATTTATAGATTCTTTAGTTGTTCAAGTTTGTTGTTTTATTATTATAAGTATATTAACTATTTTATTAACTAAGCCACTTTTAAAAAAGTTTAAATTAAATAAATTTATAGCTACAAATTCTGATAGATATATTGGTAAAGTAGGTAATGTAACTAAAAGGATTACTTCTAGAGAGAATGGTCAAGTTAAAGTTTTAGGTACTATTTGGACTGCTGCTAGTAATCAAACTTTAGAGATAGGAGATGAAGTTGTTGTTTTAAAAATTGATGGAGTTAAACTTATAGTTAAGAAGGAGGAAAAATAATATGAAAATTGGTTTAATTTTAATAATTGTAATTATAGTTATAGGTGTTTCTGGAATTAGAGTAGTTTCACAATCAAAAGCTTATGTTATTGAAAGATTAGGTGCATATCATAGGACTATGCAAACAGGTCTTAATTATGTATTACCTTTTTTTGAAAGAGTTGCAAATGTAGTTAGTTTAAAAGAAATTGTTAAGGATTTTGCACCTCAACCAGTAATTACTAAAGATAATGTAACAATGCAGATTGATACTGTTGTTTATTTTCAAATAACTGATCCTAAACTTTATACATATGGTGTTGAAAATCCGGTTAGTGCTATTGAAAATTTAACTGCTACTACATTGCGTAATATTATTGGAGAATTAGAATTAGATGAGACTTTAACTTCTCGTGATGTTATTAATACTAAAATGAGATCTATTTTAGATGAAGCGACAGATCCATGGGGAATTAAAGTTAATAGAGTTGAAGTAAAAAATATTTTACCACCTCGTGATATTCAGGAAGCAATGGAAAAACAAATGAGAGCTGAACGTGAAAGACGTGAGGCTATTCTACGTGCAGAAGGAGAAAAAAAGGCCGCTATACTTACAGCAGAAGGTGAAAAAGAAAGTACAATACTTCGAGCTGACGCTAAAAGAGAAGCTAAAATACGAGAAGCAGAAGGAGAGGCTTTAGCGATAATTAAAATTCAAGAAGCAAATGCTCAAGGATTAAAATTATTAAAAGATGCTAAAATGGATGATGCTGTATTAAAACTAAAAAGTTATGAGGCTTTAGTTAATGTAGCAAACGGTCAAGCAACAAAGATAATTGTACCAAGTGATTTACAAAATTTAGCAACCATGGGAACTACAATTAAAGAGATGATTAAAACTGATAAATAAGAATAAAAAAGGATATAATTAGTTTAATTTAATTAATTATATCTTTTTTAGTTATTAATTCTTTACCTTGATAGGTATTTCTTTTTGACATTTCTTTATCTATATCATTTAATACACAAAATTTTTTAATAAGCCATTTTGGTTCAATTAAATCTTCAACTTTTGGATCTCCAGTAATTCTATGAATTACTATTTCTGGTCTTAATAATTCTAATTGTTTTATAACAATATTTATATATTCTTCTTTTGTTAAAACATGAAATTTTTCTTTTTTATATAGCTCTTCTAATGGAGTATTTTTACAAATACTTAGCATGTGTATTTTAATTCCTTGAATATCTAAACTATTTAGATATTTTACTGTATTTAGCATATCTTCTATAGTTTCATATGGAAGACCATTTATTATATGTACTACTACATCGATATTTTTTTCTCTTAATTTTTTAACCATATTAGTAAAGCATTCTAGAGTATGGCATCTATTAATTAATTTTGATGTTTCTTCTTTAA
Source organism: uncultured Bacilli bacterium (assembly GCA_947589725.1). Next base: position 14,691 of record CANQCQ010000003.1, read on the forward strand.
TAGTTTGTAACCCTAATTCTATTGTTAAATAAGTTTTCTTATTTAATTGTACTAAGTAATCTAGACATTCATCTGATATAGCATCTGGACGTGTTGCGATATTAATACCAACTACATTTTCTTCTTTTAGTACAGCATCATGCATTTTTTTTAATACTTCTACCGGAGCATAAGTATTTGTTCTTGCCTGAAAATAGGCTATATATTTAGCATTAGGCCATTTTTTTAACATTACAGATTTAACTTTATTAAACTGCTCCTTAATATCATCATTTTTATTACCTGCAAATTCGCCACTTCCTGTTTTAGAACAATATATACATCCTCCATATCCGACTGTTCCATCAATATTAGGACAGGTAAAACCACCATTTAAACTTACTTTGAATATTTTACAACCAAATTTATTTTTATAAAAATAATCTAGGGTATGATATCTTTTATTAGAATTACTATATTTAAAATTGTTCATAAAACACCTCTAAACCTTTAAAAATCGACAAAATTGTAACATAAAAAATATTTAAAATCAATAAATCTAATGATATACTTTATATATAGTAGGTGAAGTAATATGAGAAAGGTAAAAAAGATTAGATTAAAAGCTCCTGTAGTTAGTTTTTTAAAAAAAGTTGGAGTTGTATTATTCATAATACTTATATTATTTTTCTTATATTTTAAAGAAATTAATCAATTGAGAAAACTTGGTTATAGTACTGAATCTAGTAGATATATATTATTTCATGGAAAAAAAGATTATATATTATCTATAGGTGAGAATAAAACTTTAAATGTTGCTTTTGAAAGTTCAGATTATAAAGAAGAATATATTAGTAAGTATCAAAATGTTAAGTATTTTAATCAAGATAATTTTATTAAAAATATAAATAATTTAATAGAAAAAGGTTATTCAATTAATAATATAAATATGATATTCGAGCATGGAAATAGTGAAGATGTTACTGAGTTTGCTAAAAGAGATAAAGTCAAGTATTTAGAAGAGTTCTATTCTGTTCCTTATGCTAAATTAAAATATTATGATAGATATATTGCTTATTCTGATATGACTGGTGAAGATGATAATGAAACTGTTTTAATAGTAAACATGGATCTTGATAAAGAAAATTATACAGATGCTTTTGAAGTAACTAAGTTTAGTACTGATATGTTAGTTAATAAGCATAGAAAATTAGGTGAAGATTTTGCTCCCAATGACTTAACAGATATTGAAGTTCCTTATGCAAGTGAAGATGGAATGAAAGCAAGTAAGTTAGCAATTAATGCCTTTATTAAAATGTATAAAGCTGCTAAAAAAGATGGTTATGGTATAGTAATTAATTCGGCTTATAGAAGTTATCAAGATCAAGTTGAATTAACTCAAATGTATAGAGATTTATATGGAGATAATTATGTAACTAACTATGTAGCTTTTCCAGGATATTCTGAACATCAAACTGGGTTATGTTTTGATATTGGTAGTACGACTACAAATGTCTTTATAAATTCAAAAGAATATCAATGGATGCAAGATAATGCATATAAGTATGGTTTTATTTTGAGATTTCCTAAACAATATGAAGATGTTACTGGATTTAGAGCTGAACCATGGCATTATCGTTATGTAGGAGAAAAAATTGCTAAGTATATTCATGAGAATAATATATCTTTTGAAGAATATTATGCTACTTTTTTAGATGAATAATTGTTGGAAAAGAATAATATTTATGATATCATTGTTATAAGAATAAGAAGGTGTTTAAATGTATCCACTTGGTAAACAATTTGAAGTTGATGCTAGCAAGTGTGTGTGTGATTCAAAGTATGTTTTTCAAGGACCTAATTATCGTATTTCTATTATTTCTGATAGATGCGTGAGACTTGAATATTCAACTGCTAATCAATTTGTAGATCAACCAACACAATTAATAAGAAGAAGGAATATAAGTATTCCTGATTTTTCTGTGCAACAAGAAAATAATTTACTTATACTTAATACAAAATATTTTACTCTTTATTATGTTAAGGGACAGCCTTTTGCTGGTGGAGCAGTAGACCCTTTAAAAAATTTAAAAATCACTTTAAAGTCACGAGAAAAAGATAGACAGAAAGATTGGTATTATGGACATCCTGAAGTTAGAAATATGGATGGTAACTTTGTTTCAGTTGATTTTCCTATTAATAAAAGTTTACAAAGAGGATTATTTTCTTTGGATGGATTTGCTTCCTTAGATGATAGTAATAGCAGAATTATTAATCAAGATGGAACTTTACTAGATCCTCCTGCACAACACCTTGATATATATGTTTTTATGTATGATAGAGACTTTAAGCAAGCACTATTTGATTATTTTAAAATGACTGGTTCTCCAGCTATGATACCTAGATATGCTTTAGGTAACTGGTGGAGTAGGAATATTGCTTATGATGAAAAAAGTTTAGATGAATTAGTTAAAAACTTTGAAAAAAGAAGAATTCCTTTATCAGTTATATTATTAGATCATGATTGGCATTATAGAAATATTGGTGATTTTAAAGATTTAAAAGTTGGTTATACTTTCAATCCAGTATTATTTAATAAACCTCAAGAAACTATTAATAAACTTCATAGTAAGGGTATTAGAGTAGGATTGATAGTTGATCCAATAAAAGGTTTTTATCCTCATGAAGCTTACTATAAACCTGCAAGTGAATATCTAGAAATTTTGGATTCTAAAGTTATTTTATTTGATCCTCTTAATCCTAAATTACTTGATGTTTTATTTAAAATTTTTTTACATCCACTTGAAGCTTTAGGAGTAGATTTCTTTTGGAATGATTCTTTAGCAAATAATGATATTTCTAGATTATGGGCAATAAATCATTTTATGTATTTAGATAAAGGAAGAAATACTTCACAAAGACCTATGTTACTTGCTCGTAATGGATTAAGTGCTCATCATAGATATCCAGTTCTTTATGGAGGCTCTAGTGAAATTAGTTGGGAAGAATTAAAAAAATTACCATTTAGGTATTTAAATGCAGCTAATATAGGAGTTAGTTGGTGGAGTCATGATGTTGGTGGAAATCATGGCGGCATAGAACAAGGAGAATTGTATTTAAGATATTTACAATTAAGTGTTTTTTCACCAATACTTAGATTTCATGGAGCAAGAGGTCAATATTATAAAAAAGAACCATGGTTATGGGATGCTAAAACAGAAAATATAGCTGCTGATTATTTAAGATTACGTCATCGATTAATACCATATCTTTATACAGAAGCTTATAATTATACAAAGTCAGGAACACCTATTATTCAACCATTTTATTATAATTATATGTGGACTTATGATGATGATTTATATAAAAATCAATACTATTTTGGATCTCAACTTTTAGTTTGTCCAATATTAGATCATAAAGATGATACAATGAATCGTACAATTCATAGATTTTTTATTCCTGATGGTATATGGTATGATTTTGTTACTGGTAAAAAATTCCCAGGAAATAAAAAATACACTTCATTCTTTAAAGAAAGTGATTATCCAGTATTTGCTCATGCAGGTTCAATAATACCACTTTCAAATAAGAGTGATTATAATAATACTGGTATTCCAACTGATTTAGAAATTCAAATCTTTCCGGGAGTATCTAATACATATACATTATATGAAGATGATGGTATAACTTCTTTATATAGAGATGGCTATTATTTAAAAACCTCAATAGATTATAACTATTTAAAAAACAATTATACATTAATCATAAGATCTATTGATGGTAAAAGTGGTATAGTACCTAATTATAGAAATTATAAAATAGTATTTAGAAATACTAAACAAGCACAAGAAGTAGTTGCATATTTTAATACATCTTTAATTAATGTTATAAGTTATGTAGAAGGTAATGATTTTATTATAGAAATTAATAATTGTCCTAGTATTGGTCAATTATCTATAAATTGTAAAGGAAAAGATATTGAGATTGATGCAGTACGTTTAATTAATGATGATGTAAATAGTATTTTATTAGACTTACAAATTAATACTTATCTAAAAGAAGAAATATCAAGTATTATGTTTAGTAATGATACAATTAGTAAGAAAAGAATAAATATTCGTAAATTAAAGAAAAAGGGGTTATCTAAAACATATATTACATTGTTCTTAAAATTACTTGAATATATAAGTGAAGTTTAGGAGGAATTTATGGACAATATAAATGAGATAACTAGAAAAGTTAAATCCTTAGAAACCTTAAAACAATATATTTTAAAAAATTATTTAGAAGAAATTAATTTAGATGAAGAACTTGATTTATATAATAATTTAATAAAACACTTTTTCTTAGGTCATTTAGATTCTGTTTATGATAATGAATTATTTGATAATATGGATATTAAAACTAAAAGCAATATTTTAAATATAGTACATGAATATCAAAATTTATGTTTTTATAAGGATAATTATGAATATTGGTTAGATTCAGTAGATGGAGTATCTATAGATGATTATAATCTAATAGTTTATCAATTATTGGATAATTTTGATTTTTTAATTAAGTTATATTTAACTGGAGGACAAAATTCTTTAGAATTGCTTAATAATTTCTCTAATAGTAAATATAGAAATGAACAATTGAGTGTTGTTGAAGATGTAAGAAGGAATTTTGTTAGTGATGAAGTTTTATATAATGTCTTTTATAATATGAGTAAAGAAAATAGTGATTTTTCAGTATTTACTAAGGAAGAGAAAAATACTTTATTAGAGTTTGCTGAGGGAACTTTGTATTTATATTCTAAAGATAGTGTAAAAATAATAGATTCTATTTATTTAATATTAGAAATATATTATCGTATGAATGGTAGTAGTTATAATATTAATAATAAGGATGATTTTTCAAAGGTTATTGGTAAAATTCAAGGATTTTTCAAAAATGATGATAATTTTGATATGACAATTATGAATATGTATTATGAATATCAAAGTAAATATACTTTTAATCCTAATTTAGATACTAGTAAAGTAGAGAATGTTTCAAAACAAGAATTAAAAGATAAGTGGGTTATAACTGATCAATCTTTGTTATTAGATGTTAGTTCTCCTATGATAATTACTTCATTAATTAAATAATTAGCTTGAAATTCATCAATTATTATATTATAATATGAGTAGTTTTCAAATGTTATTGGTAGTAGTAATATGAAATGACTTTTTAGAGAGCTTATGGAAGGTGTAAATAAGTAAGTTGTTTTTTATGAACTTGATCAATTTTTATACATTTAGGGTAAGACCTATATCTCTATTAAAGTTGCATGAGTAATTCTCATGAATTAAGGTGGTACCGCGATTTTACTCGTCCTTATGTTAGGATGAGTTTTTTTATTGGAGGGATGTTTATGAATAATATTTTGTTATTTTTAATTACATATATTTTTGTTCTTTTAATATATGAAATATTTATAGTTTATAGGACTAAAAAAAGAAAAGCTAAAGGTATTAGTAAAGAACCAATGGAAGTAATGTATCTTATTAATATGTATAAATTAGATATAAAGAAGGTTAATTATAATCAGTTATTACAAATTATTTCTTTTGTTTCTTCTTTAGATATTACAATTGTAGTTAATTTAGTAACTCTTCCTAGTAATTTTATAATTAGAATTATACTGGCATTTGTTAGTGTTCTGGGTTCTATATTATTGAGTTATTATTTAGTTTATTTATATTATAAAAAGAAAGGATTGATAAAATGATAAATATGAATGAAATAGAGGCAAAATGGCAAAAGTATTGGGATGATAATAAGACTTTTAAGGCAGTTACTAATGATAAAAGTAGAGAACCATATTATATATTGGTAGAATTTCCTTATCCTTCTGGATCTGGATTACATGTTGGTCATGTAAGAAGTTATACTGCTCAAGATGCTATTGCTAGAATGAAGAGAATGCAAGGATATAATGTTTTATTTCCTATGGGATGGGATGCTTTTGGGGCTCCAGCAGAGCAATATGCAATAAAAAATCATATTCATCCAAAAGAAGCAGTTAAGGCAAACATTGCTACTTTTAAAAGACAAATGAAGACTTTAGGTTTTTCTTTTGATTGGGATAGAGAGTTTTCAACAACTGATCCAGATTATTATAAATGGACTCAGTGGCAGTTTTTACAATTTTATAAACATGGTATGGCTTATAAGGATACAATTCCAGTTAATTGGTGTCCTAAATGTAAGAGTGTTTTAAGTAATGAAGATGCTGCTGGTGGCGTATGTGAGCGATGTGGCACACAAGTTGAACAAAAGGAAAAAAGTCAATGGATGCTTAGAATGAGTAATTATGCTGAAGATTTATTGAAAGGATTAGATGATACTAATTTTGCTGATAGAGTTAAGCTTGGTCAAATAAATTGGATTGGTAAATCTGAAGGTGTTGAAGTTGACGTTGATATAGTTGGTGGAGGTAAATTTAGTATCTTTACTACTTGTATTGAAACTATTTATGGTGTTACTTTCTTTGTTATTGCACCAGATGGAAAATTAATTAAAGAATTAATGCCTAGAGTTGAAAATAAAGAAGAAGTAGAATCATATATTAAAGAAACTGCTAAGAAGAGTAATATGGATAGAACTGAACTTAATAAAGGAAAGAGTGGAGTTCTTGTAAAAGGAATTAAGGCTATTAATCCAGTTAATGGAAAAGAAGTACCTATATTTTTAGGAGACTTTGTTTTAGGTGACTATGGAACTGGTGCAGTTATGGCAGTTCCTTCTCATGATCAAAGAGATTATGAATATGCCAAAGTTCATGGACTTGATTATATTCAAGTAATTGAGGGAAGAGATACTGACACTTGTGCTTATGAAAAGCATGATTATTTAGAAAACTCTTCTGCAAAACTTATTAATTCAGAAGAATTTAGCGGCATGAGTGTTGCTCTTGCTAAGGAAGCAATTACTAAAAAACTTGAGGAAAAAGGTATTGCTAGACGTGTAAATAATTATAAAATGCGTGATTGGATTTTCTCTCGTCAAAGATTTTGGGGAGAACCAATTCCAATGATTTATTGTGAAAAATGTGGATGGCAACCTATGAAAGAGGAAGATTTACCTTTGCTACTTCCTGATGTTGCTGAATATGAGCCTACTGATAATGGAGAAAGCCCTCTTGCTAAAATAGATGATTGGGTTAATACTACTTGTCCTTGTTGTGGTGGACCAGCTAAGAGAGAAACTGATACAATGCCTAACTGGGCTGGAAGTTCTTGGTATTTCTTAAGATTTATGGATCCACATAATGATTCTTCTTTTGCTTCAATGTCTGCTATGAAATACTGGAACAGAGTTGATTGGTATAATGGTGGTATGGAACATACTGCAAGACACTTACTTTATGCAAGATTTTGGGTACAGTTCTTATATAATATTGGATTAGTTCCTAAAAAAGAAATGATATGGACTCGTGTATCTCATGGAATGATTTTAGGTCCAGATGGTCAAAAGATGAGTAAATCTAAAGGAAATGTTATTAATCCAGATGATGTAGTAAAAGAATTTGGAGCAGATGTATTACGTATTTATGAAATGTTTATTGGAGATTATCAAATGGATGCTGCTTGGAGTACTGATAGTCTAAGAGGATGCAAACGTTTTATAGATAAAGTAATTAGACTTAAAGATAAAGTTAATAATAAATCTGGATATACTGAAAAACTTGAATCTATTCAACATAAATCTATTAAGAAGATAACTACAGATATTTTGAATATGAGTTATAATACTGCTGTATCACAAATGATGATTCTTACTAATAATTATGAAAAAGAAGAATCTATTACTAAAGATGATTATGTATTACTTTTAACTTTACTTAATCCAATGTGTCCACATATTACTGAGGAGTTAAATGAATCATTAGGTAATAAACCAATCTGTTGTGGTAGTTGGCCAACTTGGGATGAAGCAAAAACTGTTGATGATGAGGTAGAAATAGCTGTTCAAGTAAATGGTAAACTTCGCGGTACAATTAAAGTTCTTAAAGATGCCGATGAAGAAGATGTTAAGGAAATTGCTATGAACGAGGAAAATGTTTCTAAACATATTGAAGGAAAAGAAATAGTTAAAGTCATTGTAATTAAAAATAAAATAGTTAATATTGTTGTTAAATAAAGGCTTTTGCCTTTATTTTTTGTTTATGTTATAATATGTCCTGCTATTGGGGGACTACTTATGGACTGTAAGAGGAAGTTACTACAACTATGTGAAAATGCAGATATAAATGTTGAAGAATTAATACTTAGATCTTTTGAAATATATAAAGAAAAAAGAAAAAGTAAAAATGCTATTTTAACTGATAAGTTTATTAATGAGTTAATTACTATTTACTATGAATTAAGTTATCAAGATATACATTTTAATAATATGAAAAAATCTTTTGTAAAAAAATATGTTACTAATGAGACAAGTATTGAAGGAGTCAACTATTTAACTAAACATGGTAAAGAAGAAATGAATGGATTAGCTAAAATGTATGAATATATGCATTCAGATGAAATAGAAAATGATTTTAATATTTTTACTTTAAAAGAATTACATCAAAAATTATTTTCTTTTACTCCCTATTCAGAATATGGTGGAAATTTTAGAAAAGAATTTGCTCATCTTAATGATTCTAAAGCAGATTTATGTGATTGGTCTGAAATATATTATAGACTTAGAGATTTAGATTCTGATGTATTAAATTTAAGAAAAATATCTAAAGAAATAAAAAATATTAAGGATTCTCAATTAATTATGATGTATTTAGATAAATGCGTTGAATTAAAATGTGAGTTAATTAAAATACATCCTTTTTCAGATGGAAATGGTAGAACTATTAGATGTTTTATTAATAAATTATTAGAAGATGCTAGCTTACCTCCTGTATATATAAAATCTTCTGAACGAGATGAATATCTTCAAGTAATGAGTAAGGGAATTGAGTTAGATGATTATGAAGATATTAAGAAGTTTTATAGATATAAAGTATGTGATTCAATAGTTGAGTTAGATATTATTGAAAGATTAAGAAATAAAAATAGTAAAAATTTGAATCAAGAAGACTTTCAGAAGAATAAAAGGCGATAAAAATCGTCTTTTTTTTATGTTTTAGTATAAATAGAATTATTATAGGTGATACTATGAAAGTAAAAATATTTGATTGTGAAGATGAAAAAGATTTAGAAGAAGATATTAATTCTTTTCTAGAAGATGTTCAAAATTTAGTAGATATAAAATATCAAGTTAGTTGTAGTGTTTATAGTGAAGAACAAATATTTTGTTTTTCAGCCATGATTATATATTATTAGTATGATATAATTTTATTATAGTGGAAGTGAAGTTAATTGAAGAATGATAAGTCTATGAAGAAAAATTCATTTGTTAAGGGTGCTTTATTAGTTACAGTTAGTATCATTTTAACAAAAGTTTTGGGTGTTCTATATGTTATTCCATTTCACTCTTTAATTGGTGAAAAGGGTGGCGCTTTATATGGATATGCATACTCTATATATGTTTTCTTTATTTCTTTGTCATCTGCTGGTATTCCACTTGCTATTAGTAAAATTGTATCTGAATATAATGCTTTAGGTAATTATGATGCTAAGGAAAAAGTCTTTTATTTAGGAAAAAAAATATCTTTATTATTTGGATTTATATCATTTCTTTTATTAAATATATTTGCATCAAGTTTTGCTAAGATAATAATTGGTAATTTAAGTGGTGGAAATAGTGTAGAGGATGTTGCACTTGTAATTAGAATTATTTCAACAGCTATACTTGTTGTACCAATTCTAAGTATATATAGAGGTTATTATGAAGGTCATAAGTATATGGAACCTCCATCTATTTCGCAAATACTAGAACAATTAGTTAGAATATTTATAATTATAATTGGAAGTTTTCTTGTAATTAAAGTTTTTAAATTAGATATTTCAACTGCAGTAGGTGTTGCAGTATTTGGAGCTACTGTAGGTGCTTTAGTTGCATATTTTTACTTATTTATAAAAATGCAAAAAAATAAAAGTAAATTTAAAAATACTAATTCCAAAATAAAAATACCAGTGTCAGATAAAGATATCATAAAAAAGATAATATTTTATGCATTTCCTTTAATTATGATTGATTTATCTAGATCAATTTATAATATGATTGATACTTTTACTGTTGTTGGTGGATTAGTTAAAAATGCTAATTATAATGTAGCTGATGCAGAAGTAATTGTCAGTATGCTTAATACTTGGGCTACTAAATTCGCTATG
>CANQCQ010000004.1 GCA_947589725.1 uncultured Bacilli bacterium
ACTTATTTACACAGCTAATAGTGAGTTTAATTTAAATGGTATAAGTGAGAGTGAATATCCTAATATAGGTCTTGAAGAAAGTAAAAAGAAGGTTGATATTAAAGGTGGTATATTAAAAAATATTGTTAATCAAACAGCTTTTGCTTCTTCAAATGAGGAAAGCAAACCAGTTTTAACGGGTATTAATTTTAATATTGTAGGTGATGTTCTTGAATGTAATTCAACTGACTCTTATCGTTTAGCTAGAAAAGTTGTTAAATTAGATAAAGTTAGTGAAGAAACTTATAATATTATTATTCCAAGTCATAATATCTTAGAATTTGTAAAAATTCTTGGCGATGATGATAATATAGTTGAATTACATATATTTAATAATAAAATTTTATTTAAAACAGGTAATGTTAAATTTGAGTCTCGTTTAATAAATGGTACTTATCCAAATACTTCTAATTTATTACCTGATGAAGCATTAATGATTATGAGTACAAATATAAATGAATTTTATAATGTTATTGATAGAGTTAGTATTTTGACTAGTGATAAAGAAAAAAATATTGTTACTTTAGAAACTTCAGGAAATACCTTAATATTAAAAAGCAGTTCTGCAGAAGTTGGTAGAGTTGAAGAAAAAATGCCTATTACAAAAAATAATGATGAAGACATTAAAATATCTTATAGTGCAAAGTATATGATGGAAGCCTTAAAAAGTTTTTCCACAGAAACTGTGGATATTCATTTTGTTGGTGAGGTTAAACCTATTTTAATTAAATCTACAGAAGATGAAACCTTAACTCAATTAGTTTTACCTATAAGAACTTATTAAAAGTTAAAAAATTCCTTAAATTTTGAGGAATTTTTATTTTTTTCTCTTTAATTCGACTAAATGTAACTTTTTTCGACTATCTAGAATGCTATCCTTTTAGTGAGAGCTTTAAATGGCTCTCGAAGGGGGATTTATATGAAATATGAAATTAGTAAAGGTACTTTAGCTATAGTACCAAATGATGAGGAAAGTAGTTTAATATATGAAGATGAAGACAGGTATATTATTAAACAAAAACCTTATGAAATAATGGAATCTAGTTGCTTGTATTTTGGTAGTAGTTATAAAGGAAGAAAGGAAGGAGCAAGAGAAATATTGGGGGCTGAATATAAAGTTCCAATTATTGTAGATGATTCTGATAATATAATAGTATTTCCAACAACTTCGCCTTTATCACATGATTGTGTTTGGATTTGTCTAAAACATATAAAAAAATATGAAAGAATTGATGCAAATAACACCAAAATAATTTTTGATAACAATAAAGAAATTATTGTTCCTTCAAGCTATAGAAGTATTGAAAATCAAATTTCAAGAGCTTCTAGACTAGATTACATTATGAGAATAAGAAAAAGCAAATAATTTTATAAAAAAATAACCTAATTGGTTATTTTTTTATGATTTTAAAGCCCATTTATGATATAATAAGTCTAGTATGTATAGGAATACTGGTTTAGGGGATAGGTGATTATATGTATCTTTTTAGTGGCTATAAATGAAAATTACTAAAATTAATTTATTTAACTTTCGAAATTATTTGAAAGAAAGTATTAAACTTAATGATAAAATGAATGTTTTTGTAGGAGATAATGCTCAAGGGAAGACTAATATATTAGAATCAATTGTTGTTTTAGCTCTTACTAAATCTCATAGGATTGTTAATAATCCAAATATTATTACTTTTGAAAAAAGTAAAAGTAAAATAGAAGGAACAATAAAAAAAGATAAATTAATTTCTAAATTAAAAATTGAATTAACTGAAAATGAAAAAAAATTATACGTTAATAATTCAAATGTTAAAAGACTTGCTGATTATATTTCAAATTTAAATGTAATTGTTTTTACTCCAGATGATTTAGAAATTGTTAAAGGATCACCCAATATACGTAGAAATTTGCTTAATATACAGTTATCCCAACTATCTAAAACATATTTAAATACATATAATGAATATAATAAAATTTTAAAGACAAGAAACGAATATTTAAAAATTTTATATAGTAATAATATTGCTGATAAATCTTATTTGGATATTATTACAGATAAATTAATTGAAAAAGCTATTATTATCTATAAAAAAAGAAAAGAATATATAGATTTAATTAATGAAAATATCAATGTTAATTTTAAAAACATTTCAGGAGAGTCTGGTTTAAGTATAAATTATGTTGATAACATTAATTTATATAGTTATTCAGATAAAGATATAGAGAGTAGACTGAGAACTGTTTTAAAAAAAAATTATCATAGAGAATTACAATATGGTATGACAATGTATGGTCCTCACAGAGATGATTTTATATTTAATTATAAAGATAAAGATTTAAAAATATATGGATCTCAAGGTCAACAAAAATTAGCTATTTTATGTTTTAAATTGTCAGAAATTCCTATATTTAAAAATTTGTCTGGATTTTATCCAGTTTTGCTATTAGATGATATTTTTAGTGAATTGGATATAAAGAAAAGAAATAAATTATTAACTTTTATAAACAATTTAGATATACAAAGTATTATTACAACAACAGATTTAAAAAATATAAATAAGAAAAATTTAGATAATGCTTATATTTATTTAGTAAAAGATGGAAAAATAGAAAGAAAGTAGGAGAAAAATATGATAGATGAAAAAGTTGAAAAACAATATGATGCTTCTTCTATTCAAGTATTAGAAGGATTGGAAGCAGTTAGAAAGCGTCCAGGAATGTATATTGGTAGTACTGAATCTCGTGGTTTACACCATTTAGTATGGGAAATAGTTGATAATGCAATTGATGATGGTCGTGGAATTCAAGTTGAAATTCACCCAAAAACAGGAAAAAGCACTGTGGAAACAGTATATACAGTTTTGCATGCTGGTGGAAAGTTTGGTGGTGGTGGATATAAAGTTTCTGGTGGACTTCATGGTGTTGGGGCTAGCGTAGTAAATGCATTAAGCGATTGGCTAGAAGTTAGAGTTTACAAAAACGGAAATGTTTACTATCAAAGATTTAGTAAAGGTGGAAAACCAGAAGATCAATTAAAAATAATTGATAAATGTGATGATAATAGAACAGGAACTACAGTACATTTTTTACCTGATGATGAAATTTTTACAGAAACAACAGTATATGATTATGATATATTAAAAACTAGATTAAGAGAGTTGGCCTTTTTAAATAAAGGATTGAGAATATCTTTATTAGATGAAAGAGAAGCTGATAAGAAAGATAGTTTTTATTATGAAGGTGGTATTGTTGAATACATTCAAATGTTAAATGCAACTAAGAAACCAATTCATGATTCTATAATTTACGTTGAAGGTACTCAAAAAGTAAAAGTAGGACCTAAAGATAATGAAACTGTATATGATATTGAACTAGAAGTTGCTTTACAATATAATGAGACTTATAATTCAAGTATTTATTCTTTTGTTAATAATATTATTACTCCTGAAGGTGGAACTCATGAAGAGGGTGTTCGTCAAGCATTAACTAGAATACTTAATAATTATGCAAAAAATGCAAATATTTTAAAAGAAAAGGATGATAATCTTTCTGGAGATGATGTTAAAGAAGGATTATCAATGATTATCTCTATTAAGCATCCTAATCCTCAGTTTGAAGGTCAGACAAAGACAAAGTTAGGAAATGCTGAAGCGAGAAGAGTTGCAAATGATATTTTTTCTGAGACGTTTGAAAGATTTTTAATGGAAAATCCAGATCAAGCAAGAATTATTATTGATAAAGCAATGACTGCAAGTAGAGCTAGAGTAGCTGCTAAAAGAGCAAGAGAGTTAACTAGAAGAAAAGGTGATTTAGACATTACTAATTTCTATGGAAAACTTTCTGATTGTAAGAGTAAAGATGCTAGTGAAAGTGAAATATTCTTAGTCGAGGGAGATTCTGCTGGTGGTTCCGCAATTAAAGGTAGAAATTCTATGACACAAGCTATTCTTCCTTTAAGGGGTAAAATATTAAATGTTGAAAAAGCAAGATTAGATAGAGCATTAACAAATGAAGAAATTAGAACAATAATCACTGCATTTGGTACTGGTATTGGTGAAGAATTTGATTTATCAAAATTAAGATATCACAAAATTATTATTATGACTGATGCAGATGTTGATGGAAGTCACATTAGAGTATTGTTGTTAACACTATTTTATAGATTTTTTAGGCCAATTGTTGAAGCAGGACATGTATTTGCTGCACAACCTCCATTATTCGTCATAAAACATGGAAAAACTATAAAATATGTTTTAAATGAAGCTGAAAGAGATGAATATTTGTCTACATTATCTCCTAATACAAAATATGATATTATGCGTATGAAAGGTTTAGGGGAAATGGATGCAGAAGAATTAAATGAAACAACAATGGATATTAATAAAAGAGTTTTAAGGCAAATCACAGTAGATGATACACAAGCAGCTGATGAAGTATTTAATAAATTAATGGGTGAAGAAGTAGAGCCTAGACGTGAATTTATTGAAACAAATGCAACTTATGTTCAAAATTTGGATATTTAGTAGGAGGTAAGGTATGGATCGTTTAGAAAAAAATAATATAGTTAAAGAAGTTGAAGACTCATTTTTAGAGTATTCAATGAGTGTAATAGTTGCTCGTGCTTTACCAGATTTAAGAGATGGATTAAAGCCTGTTCATCGTAGAATTTTATATTCAATGTATTCATCAGGTTACACTCCTGATAAACCTCATAAAAAAAGTGCTAGAATTGTTGGAGATGTTATGGGTAAATTTCACCCACATGGTGATTCTTCAATTTATGAAGCAATGGTGAGAATGGCACAAGATTTCTCTTACCGTTATATGTTGGTTGATGGTCATGGTAACTTTGGTAATATTGAAGGTTATGGTGCAGCAGCAATGCGTTATACAGAATCTAGATTATCAAAAATTTCTCTTGAATTACTAAGAAATATAAACAAAGAAACTGTTGATTTTTCACCTAACTTTGATGAAAGTGAAAGAGAACCAGTTGTTCTTCCTTCAAGATTTCCTAATATATTAGTAAATGGTACTATGGGAATTGCTGTTGGAATGGCCACTAATATTCCTCCTCACAATTTAAGTGAGGTTATTGATGGATGTGTTGCATATATTGACAATCCAAATATAACATTGGATGAAATGATGCAGTATATTAAAGGCCCAGATTTTCCAACAGGAGCTATTATTTTAGGAAATAGTGGAATTAGACAAGCTTATGAAACAGGACGAGGAACAATAACAATAAGAAGTAAAGCTACTATTGAGGAAGATAAAGGTAAACAATACATTATAATTGATGAAGTGCCTTATGGTGTTAACACTTTAGATTTAAAAAATAAAGTAGCTGAATTAGTACACAATAAAACTATTGATGGTATTTCTGATTACCATTCAGATTTAAAAGATGGTATTAAAATAACTATTACTTTAAAAAGAGATGCTAATGCTCAAGTTATTTTAAATCAGTTATATAAACATACTGATTTTCAAAAAACATATGGAATTATATTTTTAATGCTTGATCAAGGTACTCCTAAGACTTTGGGATTGCTTGATATAATTTCAAAATATATTGAGTTTCAAAAAGAAATAATAATTAGAAGAACTAAATTTGATCTAAAAAAATGTGAAGAAAGAGTTCATATTTTAGAAGGTTTAAAAATAGCTTTAGATAATATTGATGCAGTAATAGCATTGATTAGAGCTGCTAACTCAGATGATGAAGCTAGAGATGGCTTAATGAATAACTTTAAGTTAACTGAGATACAAGCTAATGCTATTCTTGAAATGAAACTACGTCGTTTAACTGGATTGGAAAGAGAAAAAGTAGAAAATGTATTAAGTGATTTATTAATTCAAATTGCTGATTTAAAAGCAATCTTAAGTAGCGATGAAAGAATTTTAAGTGTTATCAAAGAGGAATTACTTGACATTAAAGAGCGTTATGGTGATGAGCGTAGAACTCATATTGATATGACTGCTATTGATTATATTGAAGATGAATCTTTAATACCTAATGAAGATGTGATATTAACTTTAACTAAAAATGGTTATATAAAAAGATTAAGAAAAGATACATATAAGACTCAAAATCGTGGAGGAGTAGGTATTAAAGGTATGACAACAAATGAAGAAGATGTTGTTTATCATATGTTATCATTAAAGACTCACGATTATGTATTCTTCTTTTCAAATAAAGGAAAAATATATCGAATTAAAGGATATGAAATTCCAGAATTTTCTAGACAATCAAAAGGATTACCAATAATTAATTTATTACAGTTAGATAAAGATGAGAACATTAGTTCGATTTTAAATATAAATTATGATGAAGAGGTTAAATATTTAACTTTTGTTACTAAGAATGGTTTAGTAAAAAGAACTGATGTATATGAATTTGAATCAATTCGTAAAAGTGGTAAAATTGCAATTAGTTTAAAAGATGATGATGAATTAATTTATGTTGGAAAAACAACAGGTAAAAATTTAATTGTTATTGGTGCTAAAAATGGTAAAATGTGTAGGTTTGATGAAAATGAGATTCGTGTAATGGGTAGAGGAGCAGCTGGTGTTAAAGGAATGGATCTTGATGGAAGTATTGTTGTTGGTGCCGATGTTGTCAATGAAGATGATAATATTTTAATTGTAACTGAAAGTGGTTATGGTAAAATTTCTCCAATTAGTGAATATAGATTAACTCATAGAGGTAGCAAAGGTGTTAAAGCTTATAACGTTACTGAAAAGAATGGATTAATGGCTGAGCTTGAAAAGGTAGAAAACATTGAAAATTATGATTTGATGTTAATTACTGATACTGGTATTGTGATGAAAATGCCATTATCCCAAGTTTCTGTTCTTAAAAGAGCAACACAAGGTTTGAGATTAATAAATTTAAAAGATGATCAAATTGTATCAACAGTAGCTATTGTAGAAAAAGAAGAAGAAAGTACTGAAAGTATTGAAGAAGAAAAAACTACTGATATTTTATCTGAAAATGATGAAGTTAATAGTAGCAATTAATATTACAAACATAAATTGTTAAAGTATTATGATAAAAGTAGACGCAAAAATGTGTTTACTTTTTTTATTATTAAAATTATTTCCCGGGAAATAATTTTGAAGCAAATATCCACAACTTAAAATAAAAATAATATTTTACTTAAAGCTTAATGATAATCCGATAATTTAGTTATTATTTTATTTCTATAAAAAGTTTCTTTTTAAAATTATTTCCCGGGAAATAATTTTAAATAAAAAAATCCACAAGTTATGTAATTTTAAAAATTTAACTAAAATCATTTGTAATTTATTATTACGTTTTATATTACACTGATTATTAAAGATGATATACATAAAATTATTTCCTGGGAAATAATTTTATTAATGTTCCACGTGAAACATAAAATAATAATTTACAAAAAAATATGCACAATGTTTCACGTGAAACATAAATAAGTTATTTGTAAAAGCTTTAAATTATAAAACATTTAAAAAGCTATTTAAATGTATTAATATAAAAAAATATTGTTTTTGATATTTTTATAAATAACTAATATTAACAAGCAACCAAATATTTTTTGTAAGATATGTGTGAGATTTTATAAAAATCTTATAACTAATTTATTATTATATAAATTTAGGATTCAAGAATTTTTACAATCATATTTTATAAAATTATTTCCTGGGAAATAATTTTTGATGTTCCACGTGAAACATAAAATATAAAAAATTATCCACAATGTTCCACGTGAAACATTAAAAATATAAGTTATTTACAAAAATAAAAATATATAATACAATAATACCGTGCAATGAAAGCGATTGAACCAGGTCAGGATTGGAAAATAGCAGCCTTAAGGTCCTACTTTCATGTGCACTTTTATTTTTTAGAGGTTAAATATGAACAATAAATATTTTTTTGATATAGCTTTTGAAGAAGCCCAAAAATCTTTTAAAAAAAACGAAATACCAGTTGGAGCAGTAATTGTAAAAGATAAAAAAATAATTTAAAAGAATCACATCAATCAATTCTTGAACATGCTGAATTAATAGCAATAAAATTAGCATCAGAAAAAATCCACAACTGGAGATTAAATGATTGTGATATATACGTTACCTTAGAGCCATGCGAAATGTGTGCTGCAGCAATTAAGCAAGCACGCATAAAAAATATTTATTCTGCTCTTTCTAATGATGATAAAAAAATCCACAAGAATGTTCTTTCAATTTTAAAGAAAGATAAATCTAATCCACAAGTTAATTTAATCAATGATTTAGATACCATTCGTGCTAAAAAATTATTAAAGGGATTTTTTATTTCCACAAGGAATAAATAATTCCTTTTTTGTGTTATAATATTAATTGGTTTGGAGGAATATATATGTATAAAGCTTTATATCGAAAATATCGTCCAATAACGTTTAATGATGTTTTTGGTCAAGAAGCAATTGTAAAAACATTACAAAATTCAATAATAAATTCATCATATAGTCATGCGTATATGTTTTTTGGTCCTAGAGGAACGGGAAAAACTAGTGTTTCAAAAATTTTTGCAAGAGCAATAAACTGCTTAGAACCAATTGATGGAAATGCTTGCGGTAAATGTAAAAATTGTCTTCATTCCTTTGAAAAAGAATGTGTAGATATAATTGAAATAGATGCTGCTTCTAATAATGGAGTTGATGAAATTCGTGAATTAAAGAACAAAATTTCATTAGTTCCTGCAGAATTAAAATATAAAGTATATATAATAGATGAAGTTCATATGCTTTCTATTGGTGCATTTAATGCTTTATTAAAAACATTAGAAGAACCACCAGAACACGTAATATTTATTTTAGCAACTACTGATCCACAAAAAGTTCCAGAAACTATAATTTCTAGATGTCAGTGTTTTTCGTTTAAAAGAATTTCCACAGATCAAATTGTAATAAATTTGAAGCAAATTTGCGAAAAAGAAAAAATTTTAATTGATGATGATGTAATAAATGAAATAGCATATTCATCTGCTGGTGGAATGCGTGATTCATTGAGCTCTTTAGACCAATTACATTCTTATTCAAATTCAAAAATCACCTTAGAAGATTATGCAAAAGTGAATGGTTCTATAACAAATGAAGAAATTAATAAATTTTTTATTTATATTTTTTCTCAAGATTATGCTAATGTTTTATCATCAATAAAAAAATATAATGATGCAGGTAAAAATATAATTACAATTTTAGAAAAATTAATGCGTTTTATGCGTAATAAAATTATTAATTTTTATATTAATAGTGAAAATTCTGAATTTGAAATTAAGTTTATTCACAAGTTAGTTTTACTCATTAATGAAAAACTTATTGATATAAAGAAAAGTTCTAACCCTATTGTTTATATTGAAATGATTTTATTAGATTTTATGAATGAACTAAAAAGTGATTTAAAAGTAGATAATATTAATAGTCAAAATACGCATACTTCTGATAGTTTTTTAAACACAAACGCAAACTTTGAAAACCAGTCTTCGCAAACCGTTGATATTAAAGGAAATTTAAACGCACGCGACGATACAAAAAAAATATCACAACGCAAAGATGATGATAATTTAGAAAAAGCTAATAAAGATGTTACTTCAAATATTGATTTAACAGATAAAAATTTCATTAATGCTCAAGATAAAGTTATTTCTAATATTAATGAAATAATTGAAATAAGAGTTAATAATACATTAGCTAAAGCTAATAAACAAATGCTAATTAATGAAATATCTAAACTTGATTTATTTAATGATTATACATTTGATTCTCAAATAGGTTATATTGTTTGCTCAATATTAGATGCAAAAATAAGGGCTGTTAGTGAAGATAATATAATTATTAGCTATGAATATGATTCTATTGTGAAACAAAATTTATCAATATTAGATAAAATTATAGATGTCTATAATCAAATTACAAACTCTAATAAAAAAATTGCGATAATTTCTGATAAAAAATGGGAAGATGTAAGAAATAAATATATTAATGATCTTAAAAATGGAGTTAAATTAGAAGTAGCTGATGAACCTATAGAAATTTTTGAAGAAGAAAAAAATAATGATATAATTAATAATGAGGCAATTGAACTATTTGGTGATATTGTTGAAATTGAGTAGGAGGAAAAATTTATGAATATACAAGCAATGATGAAACAAGCACAAGCGTTACAAAAAGATATGATGAAAGTTAAATCTGAGATTGATAACACTGATTTTATTGGAGAAAATTCTATGATAAAAATCACTATTAAAGGTACTAAGGAAATAAGTAGTGTAGAGTTAAAAGTAAAAGAAAATCTTGATAGTGAAGATATTGATATGTTACAGGATATGATAAAAAGTGCATATAATGATGCTAGTAAGCAAGTAGATGACACTACTGAGAAAAAAATGGGAAAATTTGGTAATATTCCTGGATTGTTTTAATTATGTATCCTAATAGTTTGAATAATTTAATAGAATCTTTTAAATTGTTACCTGGAATTGGTTCAAAAACAGCAGAAAGACTAGCATTTTCTGTCTTAGATTTAGAAGATGAACAAGCTAAATTTTTTTCTGATAGTATTAGTGATGTAAAAAAAGAAATTCATAAGTGTTCGATATGTAATACATTGACTGATCAAGACGTTTGTTTTGTTTGTTCCAATGAAAATAGAGAAAATAAAATTTTATGTGTTGTAGAGGATAGTAAGAATGTATTTCTTTTTGAAAAACTAGGAATATTTGATGGTAAATATCATGTATTAGATGGATTAATTTCTCCTTTAGAAGGAATAAATCCTGAGGATGTTGGAATTGATAAATTGATTAAGCGTCTTGAACAAGAGAAATTTGAAGAGGTAATTTTTGCATTTAAACCAAGTATAGAGGGGGAAACTACAGCTTTATATATAAAGAAAATAATAGAAGGAATGAATATTAAAATAAGCAAATTAGCTAGTGGTATTCCAATTGGAGCAGATATTGAATTTATAGATAGTCTTACTTTAGAGAGAGCTCTTAATGATCGTAAAGCTATAGAATAAAAATTTATTTTTTTTCATATTCTCTAATGGGTGATTCAATGAAATATTTAAAAAGAATTATTATGAGTATAATCTTATTATATACATATAATTTGTTATCTGTTAGTGTTAATATGACTATTCCTATTAATCTAATTACTATTTCAGGTATTAGTTTATTAGGAATACCAGGCTTTTTTGTATTAGTATTTTTTAAGACCTTTATGTAGAGGTGATTATAATGAATAATTTATTAGAAAACAATAATTTACAAATTTTATGCAATATAATTATTAATCAAAAAACTCCACATGCAATGTTATTTGAAGTAGATGATTCTGATAGTTGCATGCCTCTAATAAAAAGTATAATTAAATTAATTTTATGCAAAAAAGAGGAAAAGAGTTTATCTAATATTAATTGTGATAATTGTAATATTTGTAATTTAATTGATACTGATAATTATCCTGATATTAAGATTATTTCAAATGATGGTAGTTGGATAAAAAAACAACAACTTATTGATTTGAAAAAAGATTTTAATAATAAATCTCTGCTTAATAATAAAAAAATATATATTATTAAAGATGCTGATAAACTAAATGCTGCATCATCTAATTCACTTCTTAAATTTTTAGAAGAACCAGAAGAAGATATTATTGCTATTCTTTTAACTACAAATAAATACTTATTATTAGATACTATTTTATCTAGGTGTCAGGTTTTTAACTTAAAAGAGTTAAACTATAAATTAGACTCTAAGTACATTGACAAAGTAAAATTATTTATTGAGTATTTAGTAAAGAAGAAAAATTTTTTTATTAATTATAAAGAATTAGTTGATAACGTATTTGTGGATAAGAATAATACAAAAATTTTATTAAATGAAGTTGAAAAATATTTTTTAAATTATTTGATTAAAGACATTAATATTGATTTAAATGAGAGTAATTTGTATAATAACTTCAATGATGAAATGTTAATAGACCAAATGGTTTATTATGTTAATATAATTGAAAAAGAAAAACAGAAATTGGAATATAATGTTAATTTTAAGCTATGGATTGATGCTTTTTTTGCAAATTTAATGGGAGAAGTATATGATAGAAGTTGTTGCAGCTATAGTTGATATTAGTAAAAATATTTACTATTTATCAACTAACAATTTAGATTTAAAAGTTAATGACAAGGTAGTTATTGATACTGATCTTGGTTTTTTTGTTGCAAGAATTATAAAGGCAAATTATAAAGAAAAAGAAAGTAATCTTATTTTGCCTTTAAAAAAGGTAATAAGATTAGCAACTGATGATGATTTAGAAAATGAAAACATACACAAAACTGATGCAGAAAAAGCATTAGAATATGCTAAACGTGTTAGTCATAATTTAAATCTTGATATGAATTTTATTGATGCACAGTACAATTTAGATAAGTCTGTTTTAGCTATCACTTATGTCTCTGATATAAGGGTTGATTTTAGAGAATTGGCAAAAAAAATAGCTCAAAAGTATCATGCTAGAATTGAATTAAGACAAGTTGGAGTTAGGGATAAGGCAAAAAGGATTGGTGGTTTAGGTCCTTGTGGATTGTTCTTATGTTGTAATTCTTTTTTGACTGACTTTAATAGTGTATCGATCAATATGGCTAAAAATCAAAATTTAGCTTTATCTCCTACAAAAATTAATGGTGTTTGTGGAAGACTTTTATGTTGTCTAGGATATGAAAATGATACTTATTCTGAACTTAGAAAAGATTTACCAAAAGTTGGTATGATGATGGATTCACCAATGGGGATGGGTAAAGTTGTTTCTGTTGATGTTTTAAAGGGTACTTACAGTATAGATTTAAAAGATAAGGGTATAGTTGAATTTTACAAGGATAGTAAAGATGAAAGTTTTAAATGATATTTTGGGTTATAATAATTTAAAGATTTATCAAGATAATACTTATTTTTGTTTTTCTTTAGATAGTGTTATTTTGGCTAACTATGTTAATATTAGATTGCGAGATAATTATATATGTGATTTATGTACAGGCAATGGTGTTGTTCCTTTAATATTGTCTAAAAGAACTAATAAAAAGATTTTTGGTGTAGAAATTCAAAAATCTATTTATGATTTAGCAATGGAGTCTGTTAAAATTAATAATTTAGAAGATAGAATTACTCTTATTAATTGTGATATTTCTGATAAGTTAAAATTTAATTATAATGAATATTTTGATTTAGTAACTTGTAATCCACCTTATTTTAAGCTAAATGAAAATTCTTTATTAAATGAAAATATTGAAAAACAGATTGCTCGCCATGAATTAAAAATGGACTTAGATAGTTTATTTAGTGTTTCTAAAAGAATACTGAAAAATGGTGGGAATTTAGTTCTTGTACACAGAACAAGTAGACTTATGGAAATATTAGAAGTTATGAAAAAATACAATATTGAACCTAAAAGACTTAAATTTATTTATGAAAACATTAATAAAGAATCAAATCTAGTTTTAATTGAAGGACAAAAATTAGGTCATGTTGGTTTAAAAATAGATAATCCATTAATTATGTATAACTTAGATAGTAGTATGACTGATGAGTACTTATCTTTAACAAAGGAAGTGAGAAAATGAGTTTAATTACGCAAAAAAGTTATGATGGTAAGGCATCACTTTATTTGATTCCCACACCGATTGGAAATTTAGATGATATAACTGTTCGAGCTTTAAATATATTAAAAAGTGTTGATATTATATTATGTGAAGATACTCGTGAGACTGGTAAACTTTTAAAATTATATAATATTAACAATAAAAAGTTAATATCATGTCACGAATATAATCAAGAAAAAGTAGCTTCTGAAGCTGTTAGTTTACTAGATTCTGGAAAAAGTATTGGATTAGTTACTGATCAAGGTACTCCTATTATTAGTGATCCTGGTTTTGATGTTGTTAGTATTGTTATTGAGCATGGATATAATGTTATCAGTCTTCCTGGTCCTACAGCTTTTGTTCCCGCTCTTATTAATTCTGGAATTAATCCTTCTCCTTTTTTATTTTATGGATTTTTAAATTCAAAAGCTTCAAAACGTAGAAAAGAATTAGAAAATTTAAAAAAGTTATCATATACTTTAATTTTCTATGAATCTCCTCATAGATTAAGTGAAACTCTCAAAGATATGTTAGAAATTTTGGGTAATCGAGATATTTGCTTACAGAGGGAAATTTCTAAAATTCATGAAGAAGTAATTAGAAATAAAATTAGTGAGATAATAAATATCGTTGATGAATTAAAAGGAGAATTTGTAATAATTGTTGATGGTAACCATGAGACTACTAATTATGAAGATCTATCAATTACTGAACATGTAGATTTGTATATTAAAGATGGAATGAGTACAAATGATGCGATAAAACTTGTTGCCAAAGAAAGAGAAATTGCTAAATCAATAATTTATAAAGAATATCATAAAGGAAAGTGATGAAAATGAAGTTAATAGTTGGTTTGGGAAATCCTGGAAAAGAATATGATAATACTCGTCATAATATGGGATTTATGTTTTTAAATTATTATTTAGATAAAAAAGGATATAATATTAATTGGTCTAATAAATTTAATGGTCTAATGTTTGAAACTATTATAAATAAAGAAAAAGTTGTTTTTTTAAAACCTCAATCTTATATGAACTTAAGTGGTAGTGTTGTAAAGAAATACGTAGATTTTTTTAAATTAAATTTAGATGATCTTTTAATCATTTCTGATGATTTGGATTTATCACTTGGAAATTATAAATTAAAGTCTACTGGTTCATCTGGTGGTCATAATGGATTAAAAGATATAGCAAATAATCTTGGTTCTGAAAATTATAAGAGACTTAAAATAGGTATTTCAAAAAACAATAATTATGATACAAAAGATTATGTTTTAAGTAAATTTTCTAAAGAAGAAAAGAAAATTTTGTTTGAATGTTTTGATAATCTTGTTAATGTTATTGATGATTATTTTGTCTATGAATATTCGACTTTAATGAATAAATATAATAAAAAGAATAGGTGATGTTTCTTGAATTTTTTTGATCTATTCAATTTTTCATATAAAAAAGATATGGGTATCACCGGTTTAACCGATGAGTTTTTTTGTGTTTACTTAGTATCTCTCCTTAAGAATAGTAAAAGACCTATTCTTGTTGTTGTTAACTCATTATATGAAGCAAATAATTTATTTTCATCTCTTGCGAACTATACTGATAAGGTAAGTTTATTTCCTATGGATGATTTCTTGACTAGTGAGGCATTGGCTATCTCTTTAGATTTAACAATATCTAGATTAGAAACCTTAAATAAAATTATTGAAGATAATAATAGAATAGTTATTACAAATTTAATGGGTTACTTGCGATTTTTACCAACTTTGAAAAATTTCAGTTCTCATTCATTTATTCTTAAAAATAATGATGAGATCAATCCTAATTCTATTGCCAATTTACTAGTTAGTGCCGGTTATACTAGAACAACAATTGTTAATAAAACTGGTGAATTTGCTGTTAGAGGATTTGTTTTAGATATATTTCCAATTGATTGTGAATATCCTATTAGATTAGAATTTTTTGGTGATGAAATTGAGTCTATTAGATATTTTGATATTGACACTCAAAAGTCTATTAAAGAAATAAATCATGTTGTTATTAATCCTTTTTCTGAATTTATAACCAGTAAAAAAGTAGCCGAAGAATTTTATGGAAAACAAAAGTATTTACCTTTATATGAAGATGTATGTTCAATACAAGATTATTTAGATGAAGGTATTACTATTTATAAAGATTATAATCAATTAGAAGTTTCTTATAAAAATATATTAAATGAAATAGTTGAATATAGAGAAAATCATGATAAAGAATTTAAAAATGATTATATGTTTGATTTAAATAAAATTAAAAATGATAATTGTATGTATTATTTGAGTATAAATAATATTAGTAACAATAAATTATCAGAACTTGTAAACTTTAATATTCGTACTATTAATAATTTTAATGAAGATATTAGTAATATAAATGATTTTATAAGAAAGAAAATTAGTGATAATTATACTGTTTTAATATGTTTAAAAAAATATCAACTTAGAAAAATCTTGTCTTTTTTAAATATGAAAGTTGTAGAATCTAGTTTGGATTCTATTAACATTAATCAAGTTAATATGATTGATGCTGAATTAAATCAAGGATTTATATATAATAATTTGATAGTTTTAACTGCTAATGAGTTATTTAAAAATACTGAGAAAAAGAAAAAATATAAGACTAATTTTAAATATGGTGTTGGAATTAAAGATATTTCTAAATTATCTGTTGGTGATTATGTAGTTCATAGTGTTCATGGAATTGGTAGATATAATGGTATTAAAAATCTTACTATTAATAATATTTCTAAGGATTATTTAGAAGTATTATATCAAGGTACAGATAAAATATATATTCCTGTTGAAAAGATAGATTTTTTATATAAATATTCTGGTCAAGATGGTGTTGTTCCTAAAATTAATAAGTTAGATAGTGGTGAATGGGAAAAGACTAAAAATAGGGTTAGAAAAAGAATAAATGATATGGCTGATCAATTACTTAAGCTTTATGCTTTAAGAGAAGCAAAAAAAGGATATGCTTTTTCAAAAGATAATGATATGTCTAGAGATTTTGAAATGGCTTTTCCTTATGAACTTACAAAAGATCAAGTAAAAGCCATAGCTCAAATTAAAGAAGATATGGAATCAGTCCATCCTATGGATAGAATATTATGTGGTGATGTAGGATTTGGTAAAACGGAAGTAGCTTTTGTAAGTGCTTTTAAAGCAATTCTTGATTCAAAACAAGTGTTATTTTTGTGTCCTACTACAATTCTTTCTTCACAACACTATGATAATGCTTTAATTAGATTTAAAGATTTTCCTGTTAATATTGCTTTACTTAATAGATTTACTTCTCCAAAAGAAGTTGAAAGAATTGTTTCTGGTTTAAAAGATGGTACTATTGATATGGTTATTGGAACTCATAGATTATTAAGTGATGATATAAAACCTAAAGATTTGGGATTATTAATAATTGATGAGGAACAAAGATTTGGTGTTGCTCATAAAGAAAAAATTAAACAATATAAAGTAAATGTAGATGTTTTAACCTTAACTGCTACACCTATTCCTCGTACATTACAAATGTCTTTAGTAGGAATTAGAAGTTTGTCATTAATTGAAACTCCTCCTATTAATAGATTTCCCGTACAAACTTATGTAATAGAGGAAAATAATCAAATAATTAAAGATGCAATATATAAAGAATTATCAAGAAATGGACAAGTTTTTGTTTTATATAATCGTGTTCAAGATATTAATGAAGAGTTGTTTAAAATACAATCTTTAGTGCCTGATGCTAGAATAACTGTTGTTCATGGACAAATGAATAAATATGAATTAGAAAATAGATTGTATGATTTTATAAATCATAAATATGATGTTTTAATTTGTACTACTATTATTGAAACTGGTATTGATATGCCTAATGTTAATACTTTAATTATCAAAGATGCAGATAGATTTGGGCTTAGTCAGTTATATCAAATTAGAGGTCGTGTAGGTAGAAGTGATAAATTTGCTTATGCTTACTTGATGTATAAACCATTTAAGAGTCTTACTGAGACAGCTATAAAAAGACTTAATGTGATAAAGGAGTTTACTGAACTTGGAAGTGGCTTTTCAATAGCAACAAGAGACTTATCAATAAGAGGTGCTGGTGATTTACTTGGTAGTGAACAAGCTGGATTTATTGATAGTGTAGGAATTAATTTATATTTAAAAATGCTTAATGAAGAAGTTAATAAACGTAAGAATATAAGTGATGATACTTTGGAGGAAGATTCTTCATCTCAACCTCTAATTAATGTATCAACTCATATTGATGATAATTACGTTCAAGAAGATGAATTAAAGATTGAAATCCATAAAAAAATTAATGAAATTGACTCATATGAAAAATTATTAGAGGTAAAATCAGAATTAGAAGATAGATTTGGTAAAATTAATGAAGAATTAATTATTTATATGTATGAAGAGTGGTTTGAAAAATTAGCTGCTAAGGTAAAATTAAAAAATATTCATCAAACTAAAAATTCTATTGAATTAGTTTTTGACTCTGAATTTGTTAATAGTATTGATACAGAAAAGTTATTTGTAGATGCTTTTGAAGTATCTAATATGTTTAGATTTATGAGTAAAGGTACTAATTTAATAATAGTTTTGGATATTATTAAGTTAGAAAAACATCCTATTTATTATTTGACTTCACTTATGGATAAAATTTTAAAGAATTTAGAAAATGTTATTGACTAATTAAAAATTAATAGATAAATTTAATATACTAGGAGTTATGTTATGGAAGATAAAATAGAAGAATTAAAACAACAACATTTTAAAACATATAAAAGTGCTATTATTGAAACTATTAATAATAACACTAATGTGTTGTGTGACGAAGATATAACTTCTTTATTAAAAAAACCACCTCTTGATTCAATGGACTCAGTGAAGTCTAGGTTTTTGACTTTAGCAAAGAAAAATAATATAGTTTTAAATACTGAAACCTTAAGTGATTTATTGGATGAGTATAGAGCTAACCTATTACAAATTGTTAAGAAGATAAAGCAAATAAGAACTCATGAATTGCTTAAAAAAGTGGAAGAAGTTAATGATAATGAAGCTATTATTAAATATTTAAAGAAAGATTTTAATACTGTTAATAAAAAAATAAAGAAATTATTTAAGGATACAATGAATGATTGTTCAAAAAAATTTTTATCGAAAATTGATAATGTATTTTTAGAAAATACTGATTCTGTTGCGAAAGATAAAATTGTTACGGATATAACTAAGTTTATAGATGGTAATTATCAAAGACAAATGCTTGAAAATGTTGATATTAAGATATTAATTAAGGATACGACACTTATTAATCTAATAAAAGAGTTAACAGAAAGGCATTTATTTACTTTGTCTAATTCTAGATTATTTAAGGATAATATTTAAATATACTTGATTTATTAATTATTTTATGTTAAATTACGAATATCTTTTAGATGTGTTGATGAAGAGCTTGTTTTTAAATTTATTTGTAGAGAGCTTTTGATTGGTGAAAAAAAGTAATAGATGAAAATGAGTATGACTTCTGAACATCTTAGTTGATATGTAAGCTAAGACGTATATAGGCGTTAACTATTTAAGTGTATAATATTAAAATATTATGAAGTAAGGTGGTACCGCGAGCGATTCGTCCTTATGTCATAATATTTTTTTATTTTTAGGAGGCATGAATTATGAAAGAAAAATTTTATATTACAACGGCAATTGCTTATGCATCAGGTAAACCTCATATTGGTAATATGTATGATCCAGTAGTTGCGGATGCGATTGCTAGATTTAAAAAATTACAAGGATATGATGTACATTTTCAAACAGGTACAGATGAGCATGGAGAAAAAATAGAAGGTAAAGCTAAAGATGCTGCAGTAACTCCAAAAGAGT
>CANQCQ010000005.1 GCA_947589725.1 uncultured Bacilli bacterium
TTGTTTAATCTCGTCTTCCAAATAAAGTAATTGACTAGAATAATGCGCCATCAATTACCAGTACATTATATCATATTCATAACGCCTTGTCAAATTTACCTATTTTTAACTTTTTGTTTATTTCGATATTCTTCTAAATTTGTTAATTCAAAATTAGTAGAATTAAGACTATTATTAAAATATGCTTTTTCCAATACTCCATAATAATTAATATATTTAATATAATAATCTGCTGGATCTTCTTCAAAACAACATGCAGATAAATCATACAAATAGCTAAATTCTTTATAGTTCTCTGCTTCAGGATGCATCTTTCTATAAATATCTCTTAAATATTTATATGCATTCCACTTTTCTTCTGTATTATACTTACTTGAATAATCACCATAAGTATAATTATAAGAGTCTTCATAAATACTCAATATTTTGAAAGCAGAATAGGAAGAATCATTATTTGCATCTATTTCTTCATAAATCTTATTAAAATTTCCATTTGAATATACATCAAGAACTAAATCCTTACCAACTAATTCACATAACATCTTAACATAACTAATTTCATAGGGATAATATGTAGTAATATAATATGGATCTTCAGCAAAATACTCATTATTAATCAACTCTGTCATACCTTCACTAAAAGCTCTAGGCAAGTTACAAGTCTTATCATTATTAAATAAGCAATGTAGTCCTTCATGCAATAAAACGCAATTGTCTTTATCATTTTGAGGATCTATATAAATATTAATTTTACCAGTATTATGATTATAATCTCCTTTTACAGAATTAGATTCATCATCTAAATTATTATAATTAATAGAAACTCTACTCAAAGATTTATATGCTCTTTCTCTATCTATACATTGAATATCATTGATTACAGAATAAAAGCCATAAAATAAGTTCTTTTCATTAGAAGATAATTTATCATTTTCATAAACAGCATTTAAAAGTAATAGTTCATCTTTTTCATCATCTTCTACTTGAATAGATAATTCATTTTCTAAATTTTTAATAATATCATCTGATATATCTTCTTCTTTAATCATTGCCGAATAACTATATGTTCTATCTTTACTAATAGTTTGATTACATGTATTTACTATTGTTCCACCGATAGTATATAAAATACCTAAATATATTAAGCCAGAAAAAAACGAGCCACCGTTTTTCTTTTTCATAAATTTACCCCCCCTAAAAAAAGCCATTAACTGGCTTTTAACTATTTCTTATTTTCTCAACATACCAATGAATTTTTGATGCCCATGTAGAACCTTCAGCATACTTTGGAGCTATAGAATCAATCGAAGTTAAACCTACAGAATAATAATTTTTAGATAAATTATTAATAAAGCCAACAATTCCTTCATCTAATGTTGGAAATGACTTATAAGCTCCTCCATTACATCCTGGAGACCCTTTTTGACCACCAACGTTATTACAAGATCTTACTAAATTTGAACAAGAATTAGTTCCTCCACAACCAGTTTCATGAAGAATAATTGCAAGAGCAACATAAGGATCAACGCCACTATCTAAAGAATAAGAAGCTATTAAATAACCTTTTCCTTGCATATAACCATTACCTAATAATCTATCAAATTTAGCTGTTAATTCCTCTATAGTTAATCCATCATATACCTCAACTCTAGGAGGTACAAAAACAGAAGTAGGAACAATTTCCATATTTACTTCCATTAATGGTAAATCATTATTAACATCCTGTACTTCTTCTTGACTTTTACTCATTAACATATTAGTTGAAGTAGCTACACTACTCATATCTATTTCTTTAAAATTAATATTATTAACATTACTAAATGAATTTTCACTTTGAACTATCAATGCTATAGATATCATCATAATACCTACTATTGATAATATAGCACTAACCATCTTAGCTTTTTTCATCTATATTTTCACCTCAAATGAAATACTAACAATTAAATATTATCACTTATAAACAGCTATGTCAAATTACCTACTTCTCTTAATTTTTTCTAATTTGCTGCCCAAACTACAATATAAACTAGGTAAATTATCAATACACATACCATCTTCAGTAAGATATAAATTTAACTTTTCATTATATAAAATATTTATACAATCGACATCTTCTAAATCATTTATTTTATTATTTTCCAAACTCCTAGTACCAGAAAATAAATTTATATTAATAACCCTATTATTAACATTTAATTTAACTAATCTTTTATTATTAGAATTTTCCCTAAAAATAATTTTCTTATGACTTTTATTAACTACAAACTCCATTATTAATTAGTATCCCTTTCTTCTTTATTAAATAAAGATTTAGCTAAAGCAATTTCTTCTAAAGATAAATTAGTATCTAAAAAAGACATACTGCTTCCATCATATTTCCCAATATAATACTTACTATTATCCAGCTCTTTGTATAAGACATAATTACTTGGATATCCTTCTAAATTAAAAGTACTTACAAGCTCATATGTTGACTCATTACCTTGATCATCAATTATTTCTATATAATCATCCATAGCTTGCCTCCATTTATCATTATATCATATTATTTTAATTAATCTTAAATGTCAAATAAGCAAATTTATAAACAATCTTAATTCCAATAATCACATAAATTATACAAAAGATTAAACCTAGTACAGAAAAAGTTACACTATTAATAATTAAGTTAGAAAGTAAGTAACTTATTATATATGTTAAAAGACAAACAATTGAGTATGACATTTTCCTAATATGCATATTTTCATCATACGGCTGTAGTAAATAATAAATTACTAAATAGTGTAGAGAAAAAAATATACTTAAAAAAACTATAAATAAAAAGATCCCCAAATAATTAATTAAGTTATAATTACCAGTTATTAAAAGTAGTAAAGTATTACCAATACCAATAATAAAAGTAGGTAACAAATTGATCTTAATCATAGTCTTTAACCTTTTCATAAATAAGCCTACTATAACTTTAGGATTACGATAAAAATTATATTTAAGCATAGCATGATCACAATTATAAAACATAGCTTGAGTAACTATACTACCCCTATTTATAAAAAACATAATAATTATAAACCATCCAAGTCTATAATTTAAAAATAAATTTATATTACTAGATACTTTCCCATTTGTAATACAAAAATAAGCAATAATTATATAAATTATAAATAATATTAATGAATAACTAATAGAACTTCTTAGTAAAATATCTTTATGTCTTTCAAAAAATATTGTATTAAAATAATCATATCCTTCTTTATTTATAATCTTCTTATCATCTATCTTAATATCTTTTTCTTTAACTTCTACTAGTTTTTCTCTACTTACTACTTGATAATTATTCATAATATTATTCATAGTATTAATTCTTTTATAAATAGTTTTAAAATTATTAATTGAATTAATATATAAATAGCTTAAAATACTAAGTATAAAAGATATAATTGTAGAAACTATAATTATATCCTTATTAATAATTAAACCTATAGATGGACTAATACTACATAGTAATAAAAAGATAAGTACTATAAAGTATATTAAAGTGTTATTATACCAAAAATCACTATATCTTTTGAAATACCAAATATTAAATCCTTCTCCTATTATCCTTAAAAATAATTGAGTTAATACTAATAAAATATTAAGAACTACATTACTACCAAATATAGAAAAACAAATACTATTAAAAATCAGTATACTAAGTAAATTAAGTATAAGACATGATTTTAAATACTTTTTAGAATCAATATTAAATATAACAACACATAAATATTTTTTTATACTAGTATTAAGTAATTTATTATTTATAAACATTCCTATAATACTAAAGAAAAACATTACATGATAAAAACCAATACTATTACTAGTCATTTTTGAAGCTATAAAAAATACTATATAAAAATACAATAATTTAGAAATAAAGGCATAAGATATAGATAAAATTATTCCAATTAATCCGATTATTCTTTTTAATACTATAGATTTATAAATATTATCAGAAAATAAATCCTTAAATATTGGTATTTTCTTTATAGAATATATAAAAGAATTAACTGCATAATAAATATCAATATTTAAAGAATAATATAATGCTTTAATCATTTTTATCATCCTTTAAAACTTTAATAATTTTTTCTTTATATTTTTTTGTATCTAAATTTTGTTTTTCTACAGTACTTAAAGTCTTATTATTTAATAGTACTATATCATCACATAAGTCAATTGCTAATTCCATAATATGTGTGGAAAGTATAATTATATGGTCTTTCTTTAAACTTTTTAATAATTTTTTCATTTCTTCTTGTACTACAATATCTAAAGATGTAAGAGGCTCATCTAATAAAATAACTTTAGGATTAGCAATTATATTTATAAGTATTTGAATTTTATTTTTCATACCTAAAGAATAATCTCTAAGTAATTTATTTTGATCTTCTGAATTTATTTGTACTAACTTAAAATAATCATCGATACTTTTTAATTCTTTATCTTTATTTATATCCAAATAAAACTTTAAAAATTCTCTTCCAGTTAAAAACTCTGGTACTACTGGAGTACTTAAAACATATCCTATGTCATCATTATTAATTAAATTTTTACCATATTCAGATTCAATAGATATTTTTCCATCATAGTTTAAGTCATTATTAATACAATTAAAAAATGTGGTTTTTCCTGCACCATTTCTACCTAATAAGCCATAGATCTTACCAGATGTAAATGTATAATTAATATCTTTTAATATATTCTTTTCGCCATAAGACTTACTGAAATCTTGGATAATTAACTTCATAATAACCCTCCGTTTGAGTTAGATTATATCAAAAAAAGTAGTTATAATAAACTACTTATTGAATAACTCTTTAAATATAGAATCTACTAATAACATTTCTCTTTCAATGCTAGGATTAATCTTTCCCTTATCTAAAGCATTAATTAAAAATAAATGAAGTTCTTCTAATTTAATTCTAAATAACTTAAATTCTGTTTTACTTTCTAATGCATCTAACTTTAAATTATTTAAATTAGGTTCTAAATCTGTATAAATTATATAATAATAAATTTTATTTAAGACTTTATCACCAGTTCCAAAATAATTATTATCATATGTAGTAATCATCATAAAAGGACCAGTATCTATAAGAATATTAATACCTAACTCTTCTCTAATTTCTCTTGATAAAGTTTCTTCCAATGATTCATTTTTCTTATAATGGCCTCCGGGAAATTGATATGTATTATTATTTTCCACTAAAATTATTTCTTTTTTTGAATTAATAATTAATCCTTTTGCTCTAATTACTTCATAGTCCATATCTTCATCTTTTAAATGTGCATCATTAATTATTATTCTTCGCATAATTTCTCCTTTTAATAAATAAATCTTTCCCAATACTCTGTTGATTTTGAACTAACTGTACTAAAATAATAGTCAATAGTCTCACATATAATTTTTGCTTTTTTCCAAATATTATTACCATAATTTAATGGACTAATTTTAGTATCAGCCATCATATATTCAAATGTACTAGCTCTATCTTCATATTCATAACTTTGGGAATATGAATTAACAAAAAAAGCAGAATCAGATAGAGTTGAATCATATACATATCTTTGATCAAATGTACCATAACTAAAACCTGTAGGATTATAATTATTCCAATTTGTATATCCTCCACCTTTTAAGCTAATATAATGTTCCATATAATGATATATCTCATGATTAAAACTTTCAGCAAAAGGATAATCTAAAGATAATGAAATTACTATTTCATTTTTTAATTTTTCAGTAATTCCAGTAACATTTCCACTAGAATAATTTTTTATTAAATAAATTGATAAAGGCAAACCTCCATTCTTTATTTCATCAAAAAATCCAGGAGGATATAATGCTAAATTTTGATCTAGTTGCATTAGTCCATTGTATATAACATTTAATTCTGTTTCAGTAATAATAGAATAACCTCCAACAGTATAATCTTTTACCTCATCACCTATTAGTACTGATATATTATAAGTATTTTGTATTTTACTTCTTAAACTTTCAACAGATGCTTCTAATGAATTAGACTCATCAGCTTTTGGTACTTGTTCATAATTATTAATTTCAGGAAAACTTTCATCCTCATTAGCATCAAGATCATTATTTACACTATCATCAACTGTTACATTAGTATCAGGAAGATTGATAAAACTTGAATCCTTTAAAACATCTTTTTTTGCAGTAGTTGTTTTTAAACCTAAAGAAAAGCCAAAAGCAATTATAATTAGAGAGCAAGCAATTAAAATAATTCCAAGTTTTATCTTAAATTTACGCATACTAAAAGCTCCTCTCTACTATAACAATTATAGCAAACAGGAGCTTAAAAATCTATATAAATATACTTAAACAAGCAGCAACAACAATCACAACTACAATTATAAATATTATAAGATAAGGATTAGTTGCTCCTTTATTATTTGTTAGTTTTAATACCTTAGGTACTTCCGTATTATTAACTTTTAAAGTTGAAACTATATCTCTTATATAATAAGCATCTTCAAAAGTAAGACCATCTACTGTGAACTGATCATTATTTTCTGTAATTAATCTATAAGCAACTATATTATCTTTATTCATATCAACAAAGTCATTATGAATAATTTTATTACTATCAGTAAACTTTTTTAGTAAAGGAGTTATAAATCTATAAAATTTACCTTCTAAATAAATTTTATCTTTCCTAATTACTTTTTTCTCACCACTACGTTCTATAACTGAAATAGTAGAATCAACATAATTTTCTTTAATAAAAAACTGGTAGATAATTGAATTGTCTTTTGTAGAAGTTTTAGAAATATCAACCACTTTGTCAATTATTCCTTCATAATTTTTATCCATTAATATTCACCTACATAGTTTTTACTAATTCTTTATTTTTCTCATTTAATGAATTATTTAAAACACTTATTTCATCATAAAGAGCTTTAGCTTCTTCTGCTTTTCCTTCTTTATATAATTCATTTGCTTTCTCTAACATTTTTTCTATATCATTAGAATCTTGTACATTATTAACTACATTATCTTCAACTGGTACTACATCAGGAAGAGGTGTTGGCTCACTAGTACTTAAATTATTTTGTTCAGGTTCTACTGTTGTAGTGTTTTGTTCAAATACTTTTTTCTCTTCTTCAGTTTTCGAATTTGCTAAATTATTAAATTGATTATCATTAACAATAATTACTTTAGCAGTTAAATCATCATTTTTAGTAATTGTTTTAACAGTTTCTTCATTATTGACAGGTTGTTGTTCTAAAATAGTATTTGATGTATCTTCATTTGAATTAGTAATTGTTGCATCAGGAACTAAATTATTAGCTTCACCAGTTACATCTTTAAAAGGTAAATCTACATTTTCTTCTTGATTATTATCTTCAGCTTGAACTGGTTCAACTTCTTTTTCTGTCTCATTAATTGTTGCTGGATCAATACTGTCAGCTTCTACTGTTGTAGGTAAATCTACACCATCATTTTCATAATCAACTCTTGCCATATCCGGAATAGTTGCATCTTCTGAATTAATTTCTTCACTTACTGCAGAATTAGCAACATCATTTAACTCATTTGGTACTTCTTCAAAAGATTTTTCATCATTATTAGGACTTATATCAAAACTAATATCAGAGTTTTGAGTAATAGTATCAGGAGTCACATTCTCTTCAAATTCTACTGGTTGTACACTATCCTCATTATTACTTACACTTTCAACATTATCATGAATTTCTTCTTCTAATTTATTTTCTACATTATTAGTATTACTAATAACTTGTTGATTAACTAAGTCATTTTCTACACTAATTTGATCAATAACTTGAATAGATTGTTGCAACTGTCTAAATAAAAGAATACTATTATCCAAACTATTATTATGTTTTGTCCACAAATCTAATAAATTATTTTTAGTATTTTCATCTTTTGAAGCTGCTATTTCATTTTCTAAATTATTAAGAATAATCTCTTCTCTTTCTATCACATCATAAAAAGTAGATTTTAAACCTCTAACAGATTTTTCTAAAGCATAATCTTTATAAACATAACTTAACTCTTTTACCATCAAAAACACTCCAATCTCTAGGATACATTTGCTATTCTTCTAAGTAGTTTCTGAACATTTTTCCATTCTTCATCATCTGTTATCTCAGAAATAAATAAGCCATTATCCTTATATTCTATAATAGAAATGTAGACTATCTTATCATTACTA
Source organism: uncultured Bacilli bacterium (assembly GCA_947589725.1). Next base: position 8,241 of record CANQCQ010000005.1, read on the forward strand.
TCCCCATACTTTTCGCCCTTAGAATAAACAACATAATGTTTACTTGCATCATCACTAGTTAAATAAGTAATCAAATTAACCTTTATAACACCATCTTTTGTTACTAATTCTATTTCTTCCATAGCAAAAACTCCTCTATTCTAATAGTTATTATACATAATTTTTCTTTATAAGTCTATCTTTTAATAAAAAAAGATACAAAAATGTATCTAAAAACCAAAAACTAATAATTTATAATTAAATATTAAAAGTATACCTACAATTAACATAATAATTCCACCAATTAAATGTGAATATTTATTATATTTTGTAGAAAAACCAGTTACATTCATAGTAAACATAGCTATTAAAAATATAATTAAATCATCTATTAAAAAGAAAAATATATAAATCAAAGTATAGAAAAATGCTACTATACCTTTAATATCATTTATAGCTAAAAGTTGTGTAAAGATAACAGGAAGACCTAATGAACAAGTAAGTTCTATTATATTAACAGCTATTGCTAGTAAGATAACTCCCAAAAGCATTAATATAAAACTCTTTTCACTAGTGATCTTTTTTATATAACTTATAATTGACTTTCTTCTTTTATTATCTACTACTTTACATCCACTATCAGGACTTTTAAAATAATTATATAAATTTAATATTCCACCAATGATTGCTAAAGCTCCAATTACATATCTTATAAAAACAGATGTAGATACTTTAATAATTATATTTAACCAAGAAAACATAATTAACATATATACCAAAGCACTTGTTATTAAAAAGGTAAAACCAATTATTAACATTTTTTTATTATCTTTCATTCCAATTAATATACTAATTAAAAATAATAAAACCCACATCGCACAAGGATTAAATCCATCTATTAAACCAATTAAAGCAGCTACACTAGAAATAGATAAATTTTTTAAATTAACTTTTCCAAAGAAAGGTAAATTATAAATAAATTTTTCATTTTGTTCTTCTTCAAATTCTGAAAAACTGTCTTTTATAGTTTTAACAGACTTACCTTCAATAATTTTATCTACATTATCAGAATAATTATTTTTAGAATCATTATAATAATTAATAGCTCTTTTAATACTTCGTCCTATTGCCTCATTATAACCTACAAAATAAGTATTACCAATAATAGTAAGAGGTACTCCATTTTCTTTTATTTTATAAACTTCTTTTACTTTATTATATAGTTCTTCATTTAAAGTATTGTACCAAACTTCATATTCTTCTATTTTTACATCTTTGCTAATTTTATCTAAGAATAATTTTTCTTCTGCACAATGAGGACATCCATCTCCATGAAAGAAATATATAGTTAATTTATTTTCTTTTGCATTAACTGGTAATATTAGTAAACTACAAAATATAAATAGTAAGAATAATTTAATTACTTTTTTCATGTATAATTTCCTCCATTATTTCTTTTATCTCATCATATGAATGTTCTCCTTCTAATCTTTTTACTTCTAAATTATTAGAATAAAATATAAAAACTGGTAAAATATTATCTATTTTATACTCTGCTACTTTCTCCTCATCTAAATCATAATCTAAGTTTACAACATCAACAGCATATTCCTTTGAAATTTTATTCCATACTTTATTCATTATTAAACAAGCACTACACCATAAAGCAGTTATCTTAACAACTTTTATCTTATTCACCTTTTATATTCAACTCACTTAGTAATTTAGTAAATACTTCTACAAAGTAATCTACCTCAGCAATAGTAGTTTTATAACTTAAACTAATTCTAATACTATGACTAGATTTATCCATATCATTAGTTACCGCATAAACTGCTTTTGAATATTTTCCAGTGGAGCAAGCTGTCTGTGTAGATACATAAATATCATATTGTTCTAAGGCATGTTGCATAGTTTCTGGTTTAATTCCTTTTAAACTTATATTGACAATATTAGGAATACAATATTTATTACTGTTAATGGAAATATTTAATTTTTCTATTTTAGAAATTAAATAATCATGTATTTTTACTACTGCTTTATATTTATCACTAAAATCTTCATATGCTAATCTAAGAGCCCTACTACAACTAACTATTAATGGTGTAGCTGGAGTTCCACTTCTATATACTGTTGTTGATTTACCTCCATGTATCAATGGCTCAATTACAATATTTTCCTTTTTTATTAATAAGCCAATACCTTTCATACCAAAAAATTTTTGAGCAGAAGCACTAGCTAAATCAACATAACTAAAATCAATCTTTTCTTTACCTATACTTTGTGTTACATCACTATGAAAATAACATTTAGGATACTTTTTTACAATTTCATATATCTTTTTTAAATCTTGACGAATGCCCACTTCACTATTTACTGAAGATATACTTACTAAAATAGTATCATTAGTCATTAATTTTTCTAAATCATCTAAATCTACTAAACCATTATCATCTAATTTAACAAAGTCAACATCAAAACCTAATCCTTGAAGATATGAAATTGGACCAATTACAGAAGAATGTTCTAATTCCGTTGTTATGATATGTTTACCTCTATTTTGATACTTTAAACATATACCTTTAATTGCTGTATTATTAGCTTCACTAGCCCCACTAGTATATATTATTTCACTACTCTTAACATTAAGAATTTCTGCAATTTGATTTGTAGCTTGAGAAATTAATTTAGCCGCCTCTACTCCCAACTTGTGTAAAGAATTTGGATTACCAATAAAATCCTTACAAACTTTAGAATAGGTATCAATTACCCTATCATCGACTAAAGTAGTAGCACTATAATCTAAATAAACCATCTATATCACTCATTTCTACTTAAAAGTATAGCAAAATATTAAAGTCTATTAAAGAAAGTTCACAAAATTTTCATATAAAAAATAGACCTAAGTCTATTTATTAACCGATGTATAATAGTATCTTTCTGATAAAGTATCTGATATTTCTAACAAATCTTCAGGACTATCATATTCTTCTATTGCTTTTTCCACTAAAAAGATCACTTCATTTAAATCATTACAAGAACTATATGGTATATCATAATTATCTAAAACTAACTTTTCCTTAGCTGTAATTAAAAAATTCTTATTAACATCTACTAAAAAATTACTATTAAAATCTATATTATTAGCTACCTCTTTAGTATAATCATTAAAATCCATATTATCCACAACTATACCCATTAACTTTCATATGAGTAATAAGAGACCCTTGTGTATAATTATCTTTTACTTTAAGAGTCACAACATCACTACTCTTAGTATTAGAATTTATTTTTACAACTAAATTACCATCATCAATAAAATCTATATTATTTAATATTAATGTATCTTCATCTGTAGCAGTTACATAAACAATCAATCTATCAGTAAGCTTAGATATTTTAACTTTATCTTTTTCTAAATATTCATAAGATTTCTTTAAAGAATTTTCTAAATAATCTAAATTATTATCATTTAAATATTTACTTGGTAAAATGATTGTCCTAGTTAAATCTAATTTACTAATCTTTTTACCTTCCAATGAAGTTGTCAATTCTTCCTTAAAAATAATTCCTAACTCATCTGTTGTTTTCTTACTACATTTAACAACAGTTTGTTCAATATTAGCAAAAAGATATATCACTACAACAATAAATACAATAGCTAATATTAAAGGAAATACTTTACTTTTTTTATATGACATAACTTATTCACCTCTTATATTAATTATTGTATCATATTAATTAAAAAAAAGATTAACTTTCGTTAATCTCAAACTATTTAATTTCAATAAATGTTTTTTGTTCTGTTTCTTCCTTTTTAGGAACTACAACAGTCAATGTACCATTATTAAATGATGCATCAATATTATTTTGATCTAAATCACCTAGTGAGAAAGATCTTTCAAAACTTCCATATACTCTTTCACGTCTTATATAGTTTCTTTCTTCATCACTATCATCAACTTCACTTTTTCTTTCAGCTTTAATAGTTAGATAACCATCTTTTACTAATACTGAAATATCCTTTTTCTCAAATCCAGGGAGATCAACTTCTATATGATATTTACCATCCTTTTCATAAATATCACATTTCATTTTGTCTACTGTTGTAGGCATAAAATCATCAAACATGTTGTCAAAATATCTTCTAGGAAATAAATCCATAATATCATCTACCTTTCATGTACTTTATCTCGTACAATTTTGTTATATCACTTTATTTGGCACTTGTCAATAGAGAGTGCTAATAATATTATATGTCTTTTTTAAAATATAATACTACAAAGATTCTATTAATTTCTTAAGACTATTATAATTAATAAAAGATTTGTTAAGTCTATAATCAAGCAGATAATTTTCACAAGCTACATTAGTTACTTTTAATTTATAATCTTGAACTCCACAAACAACTAACAATTTATCCCTATATTTATCTATATCCAAATCTTTAACAATAGTCTTATTTACTCTACTAATATTTATATTATTAACAAAAATTAGTAATAATATTAAATAAAAAAGAATAATAGATGAAAGATAATATCTAGATATGCAAAGTGTAAGTACTAAAAACAATAAAATTAATAAAGCTATTCTATATAAATATTTATTATTTCCTAATAATAAATACAATTGATTATCTTTATATATAAATAAATCTTTGTTTAATGGACCATCAAATAAAACAATAATTAAAACTAAATTAATTAATAGTAAATAGATATTATTAACTAATAAAGGACTTATTAAAGTAAGTATTAAAGCAAAATAATTTTTCTTATTCATCTGCATATAAAATATTTTATTCATCAAAATTACTCCACTTCCAATTAGTTATATATGGTAAGTCTTCACCATTTTCTTTTATATATTCTTCATGTTGTTTTAACATATCATGACACCATGAAATTAAAACAGAACAATTATTTTTATATCTTGGTATTTCATTTAAAACTGCTTCTACTAGGTGAAATCTATCTATTTCATTTTGTACTCTTATATCAAAAGTTGTTGTAATTGTTCCTTCTTCTTTGTAACCATGTACATGTAAATTTCTATTTTTTCTTTTATACATTAATTGGTGAATTAAAGAAGGATAGCCATGAAAATTAAAAATAATTGGCTTATCAGTTGTGAAAATTTTATCAAATTCTTCATCACTCATACCATGAGGATGAGTATCCTTAGATTGTAATTTCAATAAATCCACTATATTTACAAATCTAATCTTTATATCTTTTATACTTCTTCTTAAAATATCTACACAAGCAAGAGCTTCTAAAGTTGGAGTTTCACCAGCACATGCCAAAACAACATCTGGATTGCCACAATCATTAGAGGCAAAATTCCAAATACCTAATCCATCAGTACAATGTTTTTTAGCATCTTCATAATTTAACCACTGAGGTCTTGGATGCTTAGAAGCAACTATTACATTAATATAATTTTTTGTTTTAATACAATGATCAAAACATGAAAGCAAGCAATTAGTATCAGGAGGTAAATACATTCTAACAACATCAGCTTTTTTTGTTATTAAATGATTCAACATTCCTGGATCTTGATGAGTATAACCATTATGATCTTGTTGAAATACATGAGATACAAGTAAAAGATTTAAAGAAGGAATTGGCGCTCTCCAACTAATTTGATTACATACCTTTAACCATTTAGCATGTTGACTAACCATTGAATCAATAATTCTTGCAAATGCTTCATAACTATGTAAAAAGCCATATCTACCAGTAAGTAAATATCCTTCAAGCATACCTTCACATAAATGTTCAGATAAATAAGAATCCATTACTCTTCCATTATTAGATAAAAATTCATCATTTTTTAATAATTTATAATTCCAAGTTCTAGATTCATATTCAAAAACATGATTAAATCTATTAGATAATGCCTCATCAGGACCAAATATTCTAAAATTTTTATTATCTTTATTAAGTTTAAATAAATCTCTAATATAGTTGCCAAGTTCCATAGTATCTTGACTAACAATCTCTCCTGGAAAATTTATCTTAAGACAATAATCTTTCCACTCTGGAGTAATTATTTCTTTTAATAATAAACCTCCATTTGCATATTCACTCATTCCCATACACTTGTTTAGTGGAGGATTCATATCTCTTAATTCTTTTATTAATTTACCACTATCATCAAATAAATCATCAATTTTATAGCTCTTTAACCACATTTCAATAAAAGGTAAATTTACAGAATCTTGTCTACTAAAAGGAATAGGAACTTGATGAGCTCTAAAACTACCTTCAATTTTTTTATCATCTAAATCTTTAGGTCCAGTCCAACCTTTTGGCGTTGTTAAAACAATTACAGGATAATTACCTTTACCTTTTTTTCTGACTTTTTTAATTTCATTAATAACCGTATCCATCGTTTTAGCCATTTGTTCATTTACCTTATCAATATCATGTCCTGATACAAAATAAGGTTTCCAGCCATATCCATAAAAGAAGTCTTCAATCTCACTATTGCTCATTCTACCAAACACCGTTGGATTTGATATCTTGTAACCATTTCTATGAAGAATAGGAAGTACTACACCATCAGTTTTTTTATTTAAAAATTTATTAATATGCCAAGATGTTGCTAGAGGACCAGTTTCTGCTTCTCCATCACCTACAACACAAGCTGCAATTAAATCTTTATTATCTAAAACTGCACCAGCTGCATGAGCTAAACTATATCCAAGCTCTCCTCCTTCATGAATAGATCCCGGAGTTTCTGGAGCAACATGAGAAGATATTCCTCCAGGGAAGCTGAATTGTTTACATAATTTTTTTAATCCTTCTTCATCTTGAGTAATATCTTTATAAAATTTAGTATATACACCCTCCAAATAATTATTAGCAACCATTGCTTGTCCACCATGACCAGGACCTGATATATAAATCATTTTTAAATCATATTTTTTTATAACTCTATTTAAATGCATATATACTAAATTTTGTCCCGGAGTAGTTCCCCAATGACCAACTACATTTGGCTTGATATCTGTTGGAACAAGTTTTCTTCTAAGAAGGGGATTATCTAGTAAATAAAGTTGTGCAACAGATAAATAATTTAAAACCCTAAAATAAGCATTCAAATTTTTTAATTCTTTTTTAGACAATGTCATAAACATATCCTCCTTATCATTTAAATTATAAATTAATTTAATAAAAAAAGAAAGACGAAAAAATCTTTCTTAAATCACTCTAATTCACTAATTACATCTTCATTAAATAAATCATTATAATCTTCTTTATTATGTTTAGCTAAAAACTTAATATCTTTATTAAAATATTTAAAATAATAAATATCATAATTATTATCTAAATTACTTTTCAATCTATCATTATTTATAACTACTGCAATATATTGAGTATCTTCATCATAAATTGCAACACTTTTTTTATTAGATAATTCTAATGAAAATTTTTCATAACTTTCATCACTTCTTTTTAATAACACTCTTCCAAAATTATTATTTGAATCAACATAATACAAATTAATCTTTTCATCCAATAAATCATTTTTAAAATTATCAAATTCATTATCTAAAGAAAAAGCAAAATCAATACAATCTAAATTTACACTAAAGGTTTTCCATGCTTTCATAGAATATTCACTATTAAGTTTTTTCTCCATCCAATCATTTCCTAATGATTTATATTTTACTAAACCAATTTTAGCATACTCTTCTTGGTAATTATTGAATTCATCTTCTCCTACTACTTCTCCATCTATCATATACTCATCACTAGAAAAGCTAGCAACATTCATCTTTTTATAAGTAGTTTTATTAAATTTTAATCTTCTATAATATATGGAATTATCTACTATATCTAGAATAATACCATTTTTATTTATAAATTCTATATCTTTTAAGCTAATGTTATATCCATAAATAACATTATTTTCAATATGTAATACTAAATAGTAATCATAATAAGAATCTGTTATCGCAACTAATTCACTTTCATAATCACCATCTAAATCAACAAAAGTATATTGATTAATTTTACAAGCAACATCTAGAATATTTAAGTTATTTAAAGTTATTTCTTTTCCATTAAATATAAATTCTTTTTCTCCATTAAGTACTTGCATTAATATTTCTTGCGTTGCTAAAGTCTTTTGAGCAGTATCTGGACTATTTACATCAATTTTTTTAATTGTAATTGTCTTGGCTGATAATACTATTATTAATACTATCAATATAATAACTGATAATACTGTTACTACTTTCTTTTTCACTTAAAACACCTCATAGCTAAATTATATCACATGATAAAAAAAAGACCAATTGAAGTGTTTAAATACACCTCAAATTGATCTTATTAATTTTTTGAAATGACATCACAAATTAAATTAGAGATTTCTGTTGGATTATCTATTGGTAAACCAGCAATCATTCTAGCTTCACTATATAAAATTTTAGTATATTTTTCGAACTCATCTTTATCTTTCTTATATAGTTTCTTTAATTTTTCTGCTATAGGATGATTTTCATTTATCTCAAGTATCGTTTCAGCTTTAATTCCTAAATCATTAGGCATTGCATCAAATACTTTTTGCATTTCAATTGATACATCGCCTTTAGTAGTAAGACATACTGGATGTTTCTTTAGCTTGTTTGTAAATTTAACTTCTTTAACTTCTTTAATTAAGTCAGTCATAGTTTTTAATAAGTCAGAATTTGCTTCATTTGCTTTCTTTGTCTTTTCTTTTTCTTCTTCTGTTTCTAAATCCAAATCTTCATTTTCTACATTAGCAAATTTCTTACCATCATATTCAGAGATAGCAGTAATTGCAAACTCATCTACATAATCAGTTAAATATAATAAATCATAGTCTTTATCTTTTACTTGTTCAACTTGTGGCATTGAATCAATCTTTGCTATAGAAGAACCAGCTGCATAATAAATTTTTTCTTGTCCTTCCTTCATTTGTGAAACATACTCTTTTAATGATATAAGACGTTTATGTTTAGCACTATAGAACATTACTAAATCTTTTAATTTATCTTTATCTTGTCCAAAATTATTATAAACACCATATTTTAATTGAACACCAAAAGTTTTAAAGAAAGTATTATATGTCTCTCTATCTTCCTTCATCATTATTTCTAATTCTTTACGAATCTTACTTTCAATATTCTTAGCAATTAATTTTAAACTGTGTGATTCTTGTAACATTTCACGTGAGATATTCAAAGATAAATCTTCTGTATCAACTACACCTTTAATAAAACTGAAATAATCAGGTAATAAATCAGCACATTTTTCCATAATCATAACACCATTTGTATATAAAGCAAGACCTTTTTCATATTCTTGAGTATAGTAATCAGCTGGTGCATGAGTTGGAATAAATAAAATTGATTTATATGAACACATTCCTTCTACATTAGATGTAATAACTTTAAGAGGCTTATCATAGTCACTAAATTTATCCATGTAGAAATTTTCATATTCTTCATCACTAACATCTTTTTTATCTTTTTTCCAAATTGGAATCATACTATTAATTGTCTCTATTTCACGTTTATCTTCATATTCATGTTTTTCTTCATCTTTTAAATGATGATGGGTAACTTCCATTTTAATTGGAAAACTTATATAATCTGAATACTTCTTTATCAAGCTCTTTAATTCATATTCGTTTAAGTATTTTGAATAATCTTCAGTATCGGTATCAGCTTTTAAATGCAATACAATTTCAGTTCCAACAGTATCTTTATCAGCTTCTTTAATTATATAGCCATCTGCTCCTTCACTTTCCCAAGTAAATGCTCTATCACTGTCAATACTCTTTGATGTAACTGTAATCTTATCACTTACCATAAAAGCAGAATAAAAACCTACACCAAATTGACCAATAATATCAATTTTTTCATCTTTACTCATATTTTCTTTAAATTGGAAAGAACCACTTTTAGCAATTGTTCCTAAATTAGATTCTAATTCTTCATTGGTCATACCACAACCAGTATCAGTTATAGTTATAGTTCTATCTTCTTCAGAAAAAGCAATATTAATTTCTAAATCATTCTTATTAACCTTTACTTTTTTATCAGTTAAGCTTCTATAATATAATTTATCTAGTGCATCACTAGCATTAGAAATTAACTCTCTTAAAAATATATCTTTATTTGTATAAATTGAATTAATCATTAAATCTAATAATCTCTTAGATTCTGATTTAAACTCTTTTTTTCTCATATTTCCATCTCCTTGTAATAATTTATAGCACCATTTTTAGCACTTGTCAATGATTAGTGCTAAAAATAAAATAATAAAAAAATGAGATGATTCTCATTTTAATATTCTTCCAAATCATAAGGCCAATTACTTATACCAGCAATATATTTAACTTTAGTATAACCTAAATTAATTAAGTCATTTGCAGCTTGCTTAGATTTTGCCGAATTAGTACCATAAACAATTATTTCTCTTTCATGTGAAATAATAATTTCATCTAGATTAACATAAGGAATATTTATAGCACCAATTACATGACCTTCTTTATATTCTTCTTCTGTTCTAATATCAATTACATCAATATCAACATAGTCTGTATAATTATTAACAATTTTTTCTAATTCACTGTATGATATTTTTTCTGGTTTAGTAATTTTTTCCTCTTTGGTCTCTTTTTCTTGTTTAGCACCAAAACAACCAGTTGTTAATAAGCAAATTCCAAATAATAAAACTAAAAATTTTTTCATATAGTACCTCCTATTAAAATTATACTAAAAATTCTCACAAGAACCAATAAATTAATAAAAAATGTTTTTATATTTAATAAATATATGAAAAAACATCTAAGATAGGACAAATGCCAATTCAAATTATTTACTACTTCATATTTTATTATGAAAGGAGAGATATTATGAATTTTGGTTTCAATAATTTTCAAGGTGGGTTTGACAACAATGAAAACGAATTTAATTGTCCACCAAGACCAATTCCTAGAGTAATTTTCTTCATGGGTGCTACAGGACCAACTGGACCTACTGGGCCTACAGGAAGTTCAGGCGGTGGAACAGTAACAGGACCTACTGGGCCTACAGGAAGTACAGGACCTACTGGGCCAACTGGTAGTACAGGACCTACTGGTAGTACAGGTGCAACACCAAATTTAACAATTGGATCAGTAACTACTGGAGAACCCGGAGGAACTGCTAGTGCAACTATTACAGGTACTTCACCAAACTTTGTCTTAAATCTAACAATTCCACAAGGACCTACTGGACCTACAGGAGATG
>CANQCQ010000006.1 GCA_947589725.1 uncultured Bacilli bacterium
TCCATATACTAATCCCTCTTTTCTATAATCCATAAATGAGCTTGTCATTGAATGAGCAAATCCTGTAATTGGTATTAGTAATCCACTTCTACAATAACCAACCATTTTATCAAAAAATCCTAAAGCAGTACATAATGAAGCTGTAAATATAAAAATCATGATCATATAAGTAGATGCAACAGTTCTTGATAATTCAAATATATGAATCAATAATTCTATTACACCTTCACCAAGAAGACCTACTAATCCTCCTGTTAAAAATGCAATAATAACATTTCTCAACTTATGTTTATCTGCTTTATATTTGTCAGCAATTTTGTCATATTTTGTGTTTTTCATATATATCACCATTTATAGTTATGCACAAAAAAACTTAAGAATATTCTTAAGTTATAATCTTTTTTTTAATTTTTCTAATATTTTATTCTCCTTTCTAGATATTTGTACTTGACTAATACCAGTTATTTTACTTAGTTCAGTTTGTGTTAAATTTTCATAATATCTAGCTTTGATTAATTTTTTCTCATCTGGATTTAGTCTTTTTAGTTCGTCCCTAAGATCAATTAATTCTTCTTTAATAATATTTTCATTGCTTATTACATTATACAAATCATTACCATCATCATCAATTGAAAAATCTAAGCTTTGTACATCTTGTGTTGCCATTAACACTTCATTAATTTTTTCCTCATCTATATCTAAAAATAATGATAGTTCAAGAGTTGTTGGATTTCTACCTAATTTTTGTGTCATAACATCAACTGCTTTATTAATAGATTTATTTAATTTAACCATATCTTTACTTATTTTTATCAATTTGTTCTCTCTAATATAATTTGTAATTTCTCCAATAATATAATAATAAGCATAAGTAGAAAATTTAACATTTAAGCTTTTATTAAAATTATTTTTAGCTTTAACTAGTCCTAACATTCCGACTTGATATAAGTCATCGCAATCATAATTCTTTCCATATTTATGGACAATGCTGTAAACTAAATTTTCATACTCTAATACCCCTTCTACTTTAAGTCTCCTCCTTTTCTACTACAAGTAAAATATAATATTTTAAATAATTTTGTGCAATGACTTCGACAAACTAAGAACTGACCATATAAAAACTGACAAAAAAAAGAACTATATAAGTTCAATTTTATTTCTTTTCTTCAGTTTCTTCTTTATTTTCTTCTTCAACTTTTTCTTCTTTTTCATCATCTTTATTTAAAGTTACAAATTTTTTTGAAATCGTAAGTACTGGTCTAACAGGTAATGATGTAGTTGAATCTCCTAAACAAAATCTATTTGTTTTTCCATTTCCATCTTCACGACAAATCATAACAGGTTTATTATAATCATCTGTTTTATAAACTGTATCAGTAACAGTTTCATTAACATATATAAATTCTGGTATATTAAATTTACTTAATTCTGTTTCTGGTAAAAATTCAGCTGAATTTGCATTTGCTAAAGTCGCTAAATCCAAATATGCAAGTAATCTTACTTCTTGAATATCACTACTTTCACATTTTAGTTCACTAACTAAACTATTTTTAAAAGTACCCTTTAAAAAACTATTAACATTTCCATATAAAACATTAGTATTATTTACATTATCTTTACTTAAAAGAGTTATATATTCAACATTTTCTTCTGATTCATATAAAACATACCAAATTGTATCATCTTTTAAATTAACAATATCTCCTACTTTATAACTGTCATATTTTTCTACTTCTTCTTTGCCTTCAGTACTTTCCTTTTTCTTATTTCCATTTACCATTTTATTAGTTATAAAAAACACTATAATAAATGTAACTAATACGACAACTCCTACTATTATCCATAATTTTATTTTTGGCGAAATATCTACTTCATTTTCCATTATGTGTAAGCCTCCTCTATTTTTATATTAGCATTATTTTAAAAGAAAAGAAAGAGTTTCTATCTTTCTATTAAGCTTAAACTAACTTTACCTTTTTCAATTGAAATATCATCAACATAACAATCTACTATATCGCCAACACTAAATAACTCTGATGGATGTTTTATATAATTATTAGATAATTTTGATATATGAGCAAGACCATCTTCATGTAAACCTATATCAATAAAAAGACCAAAATCAACTACATTTCTAACAGTTCCTTGCAACTTCATTCCTACAGATAAGTCATTTATATTTAAAATATCACTTTTTAAAATAGGTTGAGGATATTCATCTCTTGGATCTAAATTTGGTTTTTTTAAAGAACTAATAACATCTTCTAATGTATAAATATCTGTACCTAATTTATCCTTATATTCTTCTATATTTAATTTATTTAATTTTTCTATAAGTTCATAACTTCCAATTTTTGAAACATTACTATCTAACAATTCTAATAACTTCTTTGCAATAGCATAACTTTCTGGATGAATTGCTGTACTATCAAGAATATTATCACCATCAGTTATTCTTAAAAAACCAATAGCTTGTTCGTAAGCTTTATCAGTAAGCAACTTCTTATTTTTAATTTCAATTCGACTAGTTATTTTACCAACTTTTTCACGATACTCGATAATTTTATCAATTGCTTTTTTTGTAATACCCGATACATATTTTAGAAGTGATGCTGAGGCTGTATTAATATTTACACCTACATTATTAACACACTTTTCAACAACAAAGTCTAATGATGAAGATAATTTTTTTTGGGACACATCATGCTGATACAAACCAACTCCAATCCCCTCAGGTGGAATTTTAACAAGTTCGGCTAAAGAGTCCTGTAATCTTCGACCAATACTTACTGCACTTCTTTTTTCAACAGCCAAATTTGGAAATTCTTCAATAGCTTGATCTGATGCACTATAAATTGATGCTCCGGCTTCACTAACAATTACATATTTACAATTTAAATTATTCTCTTTGATAAGTTCTGAACAAAACTTTTCTGATTCTCGAGAAGCAGTTCCATTACCAATCGCAATAACATCAATATTAAATTTTTTTATTAAATCTAATACAATCTTTTTACTTTGAGCAATTCTTTCATCTGTATTTCCATTAAGAAAAGGTTTAATTACTGTTGAATCTAGATATTTACCATTCTTATCAACTACAGCTAATTTACAACCATTAACAAATCCTGGATCAAAACCCAATACAACTTTTTCTTTTAATGGTGGAGTAAGTAATAAAGCCTCTAAATTTTTACTAAAATTATTAATTGCAGCTCCATCACCTTTTTCTGTAAGATCTGCTCTAATTTCTCTTTCAACACTTGGTTCAATTAATCTCTTATAAGAATCTTCTATCGCTTCTTTAACAAGCTCTACAACAAAACTTTTATCATTTTTTATTACTTTCTTTTCTAAAATTGCTTGTACTTCATCCTTATTAACTTCTATATTAACAGTTAAAACTTTTTCTCTTTCTCCTCTATTTATCGCAAGAATTCTATGTGGCTTGATGTACTTAACAGGCTCTTTATAATCATAATACATCTCATAAACCTTATTAGTATCTTCACAATTTTTCTTAACTTTAGAAACAATTACTCCATTTTTATAGAAATAATTTCTAATACTCTTTCTGTATCCAGCATTATCACTAATCCATTCAGCAATAATATATTTAGCTCCCTCAATTCACTTATCAAAAGATAAATCATCTTTAATAAATTTAGCTGCTAAATCTTCAATACTTCCATTAGTTGGAAAAGACATAATCATTTTAGCTAAAGGTTCAAGTCCTAAAGCAATTGCCTCTGTTGCCTTAGTTTTCTTTTTTTCTTTATAAGGTCTATATAAATCTTCTACTTCTACTAATTTAGAACAATTTAAAATATTATTTTTTAATTCATCAGTAAGCATACCTTTTTCATCAATTAATCTAATAATATCTTCTTTTCTTTTTAATAAATTCTCTTGATATTCATATACTTCATTTATTTTTCTAATAGTCTCTTCATCTAAAGCTCCAGTTGCTTCTTTTCGATATCTCGCAATAAATGGAATAGTATTTTCTTCACTTAACATTGTAAGTACTGTACTAACTTGTTTTGAAGAAATTCCTAAATTATTAGCTATTTCATTAATTATCATATCATTCATTATAAATACCTCCATGATACAAAAAATATTTTATCATATAGATTATTTAGTATGAATAATATTTACTTCATTTTACAAAAGAAAAAAAGAAACCTAAATTTCTTTTTTTATATATTATTTTACTTTTGGCTACTTCAAGATAGGTTAAGAATCGAGATGTTCTATCTATATAATTTAGATATTTTACTATTCTTCTTCTGAAGTAACAGTACAAGAATAACCTTTAGTTGTTAAAGTTTCTTGTATATCAGATACATTTTGATTTGCTTCATAATCAGCTAATTCTAATGAATAACCATTAAACATTTCCAAAACAGCATCACGTTGATACAAAGAGTAATCAAATGTCTCATCAACTGTTACTGTACCATCATACATATCACATGATACTTCAACTCCATAAGATCCTTCATTAAGTTTAGCAGCTAAACTTTTACAATTATTGTACATTGTCTCTAAAGCAGTTGAATCTATTGTCTTATCTCCTCTAGTAGTTAAAGTATAATCAAGAGAAGTTATCTGTCTATTTTTAAATTTAAATACATTAGCGTATATTAAATCATAATTTTCATCATTAGTCTCTAAATCACAAGACATTGTTCCATTTTGTATAGCACCCTCATTAACTGGAGCTTTTGAATTTGAAAAACTACTCAATAATTCACTAATTTGTGGAAGAAAAATTACAGATACTAAAATAGCAACAAATAATAATATCATGGCAATAATTTTTCCTTTTCCAGGAGGATGATATTCTATTTGTACTTGTTCCATCTTTTTATTTTCTAATAAATCTTCTTTTTTCTCTTCCTTTACTTCCTCTTCTACTTTTACAGTATTAGAATCTTCTACTTGTACTTGCTCTTCAGTCTTGTCATTTAATCTTAATACTTTACCATCTTCTTCATCTAATTTTAATTCTTCAACATTTCCAATAGTTGGAGGAGCAACACTTGGTGGTAATGAAGTTGGTGTCTGATCATTACTTATAGAAGATTGATTTTGATCATTAGGATTTACAAATACATTATTGTTAGTTTGATTATTTGTTTGTTGATTTGTATCATTAGATACTGAACCATTATTAATATCACTATTATTCATAGTCTCAACTCCCTATTCTTTTATCATTATATCATACTAATCTTAAACTTGATATTTTTTCTTGAAAATTGTCCGAATTTATAATATAGCTTCCACTAACTACAATATCACAGTCTTTACAATATTTAACTGTCTCATTGTTAATTCCTCCATCAACACTTATAACAGCATTAATTTTATATTCATTAAGTAAAGTTCTAACTTCCAATATTTTTTCTACAGTATCTTCCAAAAAAGATTGTCCTCCCTCTCCAGGCTCAACACTCATAATTAATATCTGATCAATTAAAGGTAAATATGGAACTAAACTAGATACTGGTGTATTTGGTTTTATTGCAACTCCTGCTTTTATAGAATATGATTTTATTAATTCTAAATTTTTTTCAACATCAGGTACTTCTACATGAATAGTGATATATTCAGTATTTAATTCTGCATAATTCTTTATATATTGAAAAGGTTCATTTACCATTAAATGAACATCTAATCTTTTATTGGTATATTTATAAATGTTTCGCATTTCACTAAAAGGCATAGTCCTATTATGCACAAACTTTCCATCCATTATATCAACATGAATGAAATCTACATCTGTCTTATTAAGTTTTTGTAAATCAACTGGAACATTTTTACTACTTAAAAAGGATGCACTAATTTTCATTTCTCTACCTCCCTAATAAAACTAAGATAGTCCTCATATCTACTCTTAATTATATTATTAGACTCAACTGCTTCTTTTACTAAACATTCACTCTCTTTTGTATGAGTACAATCTTTAAATGGACAATGATAAGATTTAAATTCAATAAAACCATCTTTGATTTCTTCCTTAGTGTTATCAGAAAAATTTAGAGCAGAAAACCCCGGTGTATCTAAGACTTTTCCTCCTAAAAAATCAAATAATTCAACAACTCTTGTAGTATGTTTTCCTCTTCCTAAAGCTAAAGATACTTCTCCAGTTTCTAAATGCCATTTACCATTCAATCTATTTAATAAACTTGATTTTCCAGCACCAGTTTGACCAACAAATACACTTGTTTTATTTTTTATTAAGTCTTTTATTTTATCTAAATCATTATTAGATACTATTGTATAACCTATATTATTATAATAATTAAGTTTTTTATAAGCATTTACTAATTCTTCTTCACTGACTAAATCTTCTTTTGTTATTGTAATTATAGGTTTAACATTATGAATCTCCATAAGTACTAATAGTTTATCTAATAAATTTAATGAAAAATCTGGATTAACTAAACTAGTAACTATAAATGCTTGATCTATATTACTTACCTTTGGTCTTTTAAATTCATTTTTACGTGGCAAAATTTCTTCTATTACTTTTTTATCCTTATCAAAAAGAACATAGTCCCCCACTAAAGGAGTAATATGTTCTTTTCTGAATATACCACGACATTTACAATAATAAATTTCATTTTTTCCCTTTACAACGTGTAAATCACTTGTTATTTTTACTATTTGTCCTTGCATATATCCCCCTATATTTTACTGTCCAGTAGAAGTATTAGAAGAATTTCCACTGTTACCAGTTCCTGATTCTTCACTTCCACCTTTATCAGTTTGTGTTTGATCTTTATTTGGATCTTTATTTTCTGGTTTTTCTGTTTCTTTAGGCTTTGAAGCCACAGTTACAACAAATTCTTGATTTTTTACAATTGGACTTCCTGCTGCACGAGATTGTTCAAGAATTGATCCTTCTGGATATTGTTCTGTTTCTTGATATTTAATTTTTATTTTTAAACCATATTTATCACAGAAAGCTTGAGCATCTTGAAGATTCCAACCTTCCTCTACCATATTAGGGAAACTATCTACTATATTTGGAATATATAAAATTAATGAATCTCCAGGTTTTACCTCACTTCCTGCTGCTAAAGACTGTCCTATAATTTCTTGTTCATCATATTCTTTAGATGTATCAGCAATTTCTCTTTTTTCAATAGTAATCTTAAGTTGATATTTTGTCTCAAGAATAGTTTTTACTTCTATGTAATTCTTTCCTGTATAGTCTTCTAATTCAAATGTTTCTTCTCCACTGGATTTATAGATTGTAACAACTGTTCTTTCTTTTGTTTTCTTTTTAGCTTTAGGAGAAGTTTTTACAACTCTATTTTTAGCAACAGTATCACTTGCTATTGTTTCAACTTCATCAGCTACTTTAAAGCCAGCTTTTTCTAGTTTTTCTCGACAAGTGCTTACTTTTAAACCAGTACAGTTTGGAACTACAATTTCTTTTTCTGAAAATTTAGGTAAAATAAATATTATAAATATAAAAGTACAAGCTATTATAAAAGCTATGATTGCTAAAACTATAATAATTATTTTATTTCTTTTGTCATTTTTCTTTTCTTTAATTTCTTCAGGAGTTTCCAAAATAGGTTCTTCATTTTTAGGTTTATCTATAACTATTTCTTCTGGGAGTTTCTTTTCAATTTTTTTCTTTGGCTCTTCATGTTCAGGATATTTATATTTGTATGGTTCTTCATTCATTCTGTCATCATCTAAAGCTGTTAATAAATCTTGATGCATACTTCTAACATCATCATACCTATTTTTAGGATTTTTAGCAGTTGCTTTTATGATGATATTTTCAATACTTTGTGGTATTGCAGGATTAGTATCTCTAAGACTTGGTAATGGATCTCTCATATGCTTTAAAGCTATCTCTACTGCATTGTCCCCTTTAAAAGGTAATGATCCACTTAATAATTCATAGAAAATTATACCCATAGAATAAATATCACTTTTAATTGTTGAACCTTTACCACTAGCTTGTTCTGGTGGTAAATAATGAACTGAACCCATAACTGAATTAGTTTGTGTAAGTTGAGTAGCATTTAAAGCCATTGCAATACCAAAATCAGTTATTTTAATTTGTCCATCATCTTTTATCATAATATTTTGTGGTTTTAAATCACGATGAATTATATAAGAATCATGAGCATGAGCCATTCCTTCAGTCAATTGTAACATTATGTCAATTGCCTCAGATAAAGTTAAAGTACCTCTCTTTTTTAACAATTGTTTTAATGTTTTACCTTCAATGTATTCCATTACAATGTAGTATAATCCATTATCTTCTCCTACATCATACATCTCAACTATATTAGGATGAGCTAGAGATGAAGCTGCCAACGCTTCTCTTTGAAATCTTCTAACAAACTTTTCATCATTTGAAAGATCTCCTCTTAGTACTTTGATAGCAACATTTCTATCTAAAATAGAATCATATCCTAAATAGACGTTTGCCATTCCACCTTCGCCAATTGAACGTATTATTTCATAACGATCATTTATTTTTTGCCCCTTTGTAATCAATTATCTTCACCTTCTTCACTACGAACTAAATATGCCACTGAAATATTATCTGTACCGCCTCTATTATTAGCTTTTCTAACTAACTTTACAACCTTTTCTTCTACACTTCCATCACCTATTAAAACCTTTTCAATCTGGTCTTTATCTAGCATATTTGTTAGTCCATCACTAGAAAGTAATATTTCCGTGATATCCATATCACAATCAAAAATATCTACATCTACTTCTAAAGCTGCACCTAAGGCTTTCATCAATACATTTTTTTTAGGATGTACAGAGGCTTCTTCTTTAGTAAGTTCTCCTGCACTTACAAGTAAATTTACTAAAGTATGGTCATATGTCACTTTATGTAATACATTATCTTTTAGTACAAATCCACTCGAATCTCCAACATTTCCAAAAAGTAAATAATCTTTAGTTAATATTGCCATAACAAGTGTAGTTCCCATACCTTTACTTTCTGGATGAGTCTTTTCATGTTGAAAAATCAATTTATTAATTTGATCTACAGAATCTCTAATCCAATTAACTGCATCAATTTTACTCATGTTAATAAAACTTTCTTTAAAATGTCTTCCAAGATATCCAATAGCTATACTACTGGCAACTTCTCCAGCGGAATGACCTCCCATTCCATCAGCTATTGCTAGTAAATAACAACTTTCCTCATTTTTTATAATTGTTACACTATCTTCATTATGATCTCGTACTTTACCCGTATCAGTTAAATAAAAAGATTTCATAACTCCTCCTTCTTACTTCTAAGTTGTCCACAAGCAGCACTTATTTTACTGCCAAATTCCTTTCGTATTGTAACTGTAATATTATTCCTCTTAAGTATATCATAAAAACGCATTATATTAATAGCATTTGTTCTTTTAAAATCAATATTATTAGTCTCATTATAAGGAATTAAATTAACATAACAATTTATATCTTTTACGAGATCAACTAATTCAAGAGCACATTTTTCATTATCATTAACACCATCTAATAAAATATATTCAAATGTAATCCTTCTATTTGTTTTTTTATAATATTCCTTTAAAGCCTTAAATAATGTTTCTAATGGATAAGCTTTATTGATTGGCATTAGTTTATTTCTTAATGTATTATTTGGAGCATGTAAAGATATTGCCAAATTTACTTGTAAAGGAAAAGAAGCAAACTCCTCTATTTTTGGTACTATACCGCAAGTTGAAACTGTCAAGTGACGTGATCCAATTGCAAGACCAAAAGGATTATTTATTATTGTTAAAAACTTCATCACATTATCATAATTGTCAAATGGTTCCCCAATACCCATAACTACTACATGGCTAATTCTCTTACCAAAATCTTCTTCAATCATCATGATTTGTAAAACCATTTCATAAACATCTAAATTTCTAACTTTCTTTCTACGACCAGAATCACAAAACTTACATCCCATATTACATCCAACTTGACTTGAAATACACACACTATTTCCAAAATCGTGGATCATTAAAACAGCTTCAATATGTTCACCATCAGCTAATTCAAATAAATATTTTTTAACATCTACATCAGACTGAACTTGAACAATTTTTAATTTATTAAAAGAAAAATCCTCTCTTAATTTATTTTTTAATTCACAACTTATAGTAGTAGCTTCATCAATTGACTTTATTCTCTTGACATAAAGCCATTCAAATAACTGTTTTGCATGAAATTTTTTAGAACCATTACTTAAAAAATATTTTTCCATATCTTCTAAAGTTAAACTATAAATATTTTCCATGCATATCACCTCTATTTATTATTAATTACTTGAACATTTCCAAAATCATTATAATTTATATGTATATTCATATTATTAATACATTTATTTATTGCCAAACAATAACTATTTAAATTCAATTCTACTTCATCAATTTTATCTTCATTCTGTGTTAGAATAATTTCATTAGGAATTTCTTCAATATCAATATCCAAATTATTAACTAATCTTGTAATAGTAGAACTACTAATTTCATATCTATAAACTTTTCTTTTACTTTGATAATTGGTAGTAGATACATAATATGCATTCTCTATTAATGAATCTAAATTATCAATAATATATAAATATTCACAAGGTATATCAACACTCAAACCATTAGTATAATAGCTTAATCCATTCTTATAATAATTACTTTTAGTATTATTAAATTCATAAGTAAATTCTTCCTCATTACCAATTCTTTTACCAGTAATATTAGTAATATTTGAATCAACGTTAATATTATAAATATATGCATAATTATTACCATTAATATTACTTATATTGAAGACATCTTCTTCTTTTTTTATTTCCCTATTAGTAGGAAATGTTCTAGCTACTATAGCAATCAATAAAAAAAAGACAAAGTAAAAAGCAAAAAATAGTATTCCTCTACCTCGAGGAGTTTTTTTCAATTCTTTTATTAGCTGTAATAATTTTTTCATTATTTAAATACCTTCCCAATTAAACTATTTTTATCTATACCGTTTAAATAATCAGCTACTTTCATTCTCTTCTTCCCTGCTATTTTTATATCTGTAATAACTATTTCAAAATCTTTAGTACATACTCCAATTCCATCTTTATATATAGATGATATCTTGCCGGGAGTAAATTTACTTTTTTTATCTGTCATGTAACTATCATATATTTTTATTTCAGTATTATCTAATATAGCATAACCTCCTGGAACTGGACAAAGCCCTCTTATATGATTAAATATTTCTCTACAACTTTTATTAAAATCTATATGTTCTTCTTCTCTTTTAATATTATAACCAAAAGTTACATCACTTTCATTCTGCTTAATTCTACTATTAGTTCCATTAATAATAGAGGACAATGTATCAAGTAATAACTCACGTCCCATTATACTTAATCTATCATGTAAACTTTCTAAATTATCATCATCTTTAATTAAAGTTTCTCTACTACTTATAATGTCTCCATTATCCATTTTAGTATCCATATACATTATTGTTATTCCAGTTTTATCATATCCATCAATTAAAGCTCTATGTATAGGAGCTCCTCCTCTTAATTTAGGAAGCAAAGATGCATGGACATTAATACAACCAAGAGGTGGATAATCAAGAATTTCTTTAGGTATTATTTGTCCATATGCACAAGTTATAATTATATCGGGATCTAATGCTAAAACCTTTTCATAATCAGTACGTATTTTTATAGGTTGAAAAACTAAAATATTATTTTCTTGAGCAACTTTTTTTATTGGTGTAGGAACTAGTTCATGCTTTCTACCAACAGGTTTGTCAGGTTGACTAACAACACCAACAACATTATAATTTTCTATTAATCCTTTAAGTATCGGTACAGCAAAATCAGACGTACCCATAAAAACTATTTTCATAAAAACATCCTCCTAAATAAGTATAATTGATAATAAAACTCCAAGTAATATAAGTATAATACCTACTATTAAAATAATGCTTATAGAACCATATTCATTTTCATATATTTCTAGCATTTTAGTATTTTTTTTATCACTAATAAACGTATTATAATTTGGTAAAATAGAAAAATCATCTATTAAAATATTATCTACATCTATTACTTCATAATCATCATAAGTAGAAAAAATATTATATAAAGATTCTTCATAAGATAAATTATCGTTCTTAGCATAAGGCTCCATACTTTTAATTTTATCTCTTCTAATAAAAGCTAAATAAATACTATTAGACTCATCTTTATAATAATCTAAAATATTATTAAATAATTCAATTATTTTCTTCTTATCATTTTCTAAAACATTTAACTTATAAAGCAATTCATTAATACTTTTTAAAGCATTCTTCTTATTTTTCAAATATAAAGGAGAATCATTATCTACTAAGTTATATAAATAACTAGGATAACTAATCAATCTAAGACAAGCTCTACTAAAATCAGTATCAAATTCATAATTAAAAGTATCATCATACAAATCATAATTATACTTTTTTAATATTTTACTTAATTCTTCTTCCCAATCTAAATACTTTTTATCTGTAAATTTTCTAGATTCTTTAACTAACTCATAATCTTTCTTATTTAATCTTTTAATATAATAACCATTTACTACATACTTATCATATACAGTTTCTAAGACATAATTTAATTTATTATCTAAGTCTTCATAATCAATATTTAACTTCTTTAAAATTAATTTGCCTAATAACTTTGATGTACCATATTTTATGTCTTCAAAATTTTCTATTTTTCTATATAAAGTTTCAATTCCAATAATAAAATCTTTTAATAATTTATCATCATCAATAATTAATTTATATTTGTATAAAGCATCATAAAA
The DNA here is from genome assembly GCA_947589725.1 of uncultured Bacilli bacterium. Next base: position 12,855 of record CANQCQ010000006.1, read on the forward strand.
TAAGAATAAAGCTCTTTCCTGTAAATAATCATTATTCTTTAAATCTTCATTAGTATTTTTATTATAATACTTTGGATTATTAAATATTTCTTTTAATAAGTTCACAACTTCTGGTCTTTCAAATACTTCATTCATCATTTTATCGCCACCATACAACTAAAATAATTATAATTTTTATTACCAATACTTAATATGAGTATATCTTATTTTATAACATTTGACTAGGATTAAAATCTATATCAACCTTTATTTTACTATTATTTTTATAGTGATCTTGTATTTTTTCTAAAATTAATTTTAGATTATCAGATTTCTTATATTTTAAAATTATTCCGTATCTAAATATATTATTAACTTTAAATATTGTACAAGTAGTTGGACCTAATATAATTGTATTTATTAAATTTCTTTCTAAGCTTCTTTTTATTTTATTAGATTCATCACCTACATATTTCATATCTTTTCCACTTATTCTTATATAAACTAAATAATAATATGGTGGATATTTTAATGTTTTTCTAATATTCATTTCATACTTATAAAATTCTAAATAATTATGAGTTTTTGTATACTTTATAGCATAATGATCAGGATTAAATGTTTGAATAATTACTTCTCCACTGTATTCACTTCTACCTGCTCTACCTGCAACTTGACTAAGTAAAGCAAAAGTATTTTCACTACTTCTAAAGTCTGGTATATTAAGTCCAGTATCAGCATTAATTACTCCAACTAAAGTAACCAATGAAAAATCCAATCCCTTAGCAACTACTTGAGTACCTAATAAAATATCATACTCATGATTTTTAAATGCAGTAATCATTTTTTCATGTGATCCTTTACGTGAAGTAGTATCATAATCCATTCTAAGAATTCGTGCATTAATTTGCTTTTTTAACTCTTCTTCTATTTTTTCTGTTCCACAACCTAAATCATTTATAGCTTCTTCTCCACATTTAGGACACTTTATTAATTTCTTTTCTCCATAACCACAATAATGACATCTAAGGGTATTAGAACTCTTATGATATGTAAGAGTTATATCACAATTTGGACATTTAATAGTATTACCACAATTCTTACACGTAATAAAAGAAGAATAACCCCTTCTATTCAATAATAATATTACTTGTTCATGTTTTTCTAATCTATCCTTAATAGCATTAATTAAAGAATTTGAAAAGTGTCCAACACTATTTTTCATTTCCTTATTTAAGTCAATAATACTAATTTTAGGTAAATCTTTTCCATTTACTCTCTTTAAAAGGCTCAATAAATGATAAACGCCCTTTTCTGCTCTAGCAAAAGATTCCAGTCTTGGAGTAGCACTACCTAAAATAACTTTACACTTGTGATAAATAGATCTTTCAATAGCAACATCAACTGCATGATATCTAGGATTAGAATCACTTTGCTTATAAGAATCACTATGTTCCTCATCTACTATAATAATTCCAATATTCTTTAAAGGAGCAAATATAGCACTTCTAGCACCTATTACAATAGTAGCCTCTCCTCTAGCAATTCTACGCCATTCATCATACTTTTCCCCATCACCTAATGCCGAATGAAGAGCAGCAATAGAATTTCCAAAACGTTTTTGAAAACGACTAACCATCTGTGGTGTTAAACTAATCTCAGGAACTAAAACAATACTACTTTTGCCTAATTTTAACTGTTGCTCAATAAGTTCCATATAAACTTCAGTCTTACCACTTCCAGTAACACCATACAATAAATAAATACTATCAGAACTTGCATTAACTTCATCAACCACTTTTTGTTGATCTACAGTTAATATATTTTTATGTGTAATATTATTAGAATAACTTAATCTATAATGTTCTTTTTTTTCTTCTAATAAGACTTTATTTTTTAATAAAGTTTTTAAACTACTAGGACTAATATTTATTAATTCATTTCTACTTACAAATTCTTTTTCTAAACATAAATTAATAATCTCTGTTTGTTTATCATTAAATTTTAATTTAGATATATCAATATTATTTAATTTATAAAAAGTATCATATTTTAATAAGTTTTTTCCATTTATTTTTGCTTTTAAAGCTTTAGGTAGCATTACTTGATAGCAACTGATTAAAGTAGATAAATAATCTAAACTCATCTTTTTACCTAAAGATAATAATTCATCATTTAATATGATATCAGTATCTTTTATACTAATAATATCCTTAAGTTCTAATGAAGAATTGTTTTTTATTTCCAATACAAAACCATCTAAAACTTGTCTACCAAAAGGTACTTCTACTCTAATTCCAACTTTTATATCATTAATTAAATCAATTGGTACATTATAATCAAATATTTTATCAATATTTTTATTAGATAATTCTACTAAAACACCAACTACCAATATTGCCACCTCCCATCTAATTACATATTATAACAAAAAAAACCGAAAACTCAGTTTTTTTAAAATAACTTTATAATATCATTAATAGTTATTATAAACATTAAAAATAATATTAAAATAAACGTTATTGAGATAAGTTTATTTTCAACCTCAGGTGAAATAGGTTTACCTCTAAGTAATTCTATTAATATAAGTAAAATGTGTCCACCATCAAATGCAGGTATAGGTAATAAATTTAAAAAACCTACATTAATACTTAAATAAGCTATTAAATACAAAATATTTTGAATTCCAGCCCTACTTGTCTCACCAACTATAGAATAAATTCCTACTGGACCAGATAATTGATTTAAACTAACTCCACCAGTAAATAAAAATTTTATTGTTAAAAACATCTGTTTCATTAAAGAGCCAAATTTATGAGCTGTATATTTAAAAGCATTTACTATACCATGAGTTTGCTTTTGCTGTATAGATATACCAAAGTAGTAATTAGTATTACCATCTTCTTTTATCTTCTTAGGTTTAATTTCATAAGTTGCTTTACTACCATTTTCCTTTTCTACTTTGATTATATTTTCTTTTTTAGTATCAGCAATTGCTAGATATAAAGAAACATCATCATTTGTCGAAACTTTATGACCATTTATTTCTAAAATTTTATCTCCAACATCTATTCCAGCATTATAAGCAGGATAGTCTTCTACAACATCAGTAACTACTGGATCCATTGTAGTACCACCCCATACTAAAGCAATAAAAAATAATAAGACCAGAGCTAATATAAAATTATTTCCAGGTCCAAAAAACATAATTAAAAATCTTTTCCATGGACTCTTAGCTTGTAATCTTCTCTCCTTAGGAATCTTTTCGACATCATCTGCCTCTACATCTTCACCAGCCATTGAACAAAATCCACCAATTGGAATTAAACGTACAGAATAATATGTCTCATTCTTTTTAAATCCAAAAAGTTTAGGACCCATACCAATAGCAAATTCATAAACATATACACCAGCAATTTTAGCCCATGTAAAATGACCCAATTCATGAATAAATACAATTACTCCAAGAATAATTATAAACAAAAACAAATTCCATAATATTCCTAACATAAAACCCTCCTATATCATATCTAACACTATAATAAATGCTAAAATAACAAATATCATACTATCTAATCTGTCTAATATTCCACCATGTCCAGGAATTATTTCAGAAAAATCCTTTTTACCATAATATCTCTTAATAGCAGAAAAAACTAAATCTCCAATCTGTCCTACTAAAGACAATAATATACTAATAAAGATAATAAATAATAAAGACATATTAGGATTTATAACAGTATGATAAAAAGCAACAGAAACAAATGTTCCCATAAAAGTACCACCTAATAATCCTTCTACTGTTTTCTTAGGAGAAATATCAGTAAGCTTATGTTTTCCAACTAATAATCCAGTAAATAATGCAAAAGTATCAGTAATTGTTGTAATTAAGAATAAATAAATTATATATTTTAAATCATAATTACGAGTAGCAATTATCAAATTAAAACTTAATCCTATAAATAAAACAGAACTTATTAAATATAAAGCATCATTAATACTATATTTACTAGAATCATTAATAAATACTAATGGCATTAAAAATAAAAATATTAATACAGCCATAATTTTATAATCTAGACTAAATTGAAAATCTGCAACATTACTAGAACTAAATACAAAGAATAAAACCATCATATAAGCAAATAATTTTATAAAAATTGGTAATTCTTTTTTAGTTTCTTTAATATTAATTAATTCATATAAAGCACAAAGACTAAGTAAACTCATCAATATGCTAAAAGGTAAATCTCCTATTACTAATATAGGTATAAATATTGCTAATAAAATTACTGCACTTAATACTCTCTTTGTCATTTTTTAATTCCTCCAAATCTTCTATTACGATTATTATAAACTTCAATAGCTTTATCAAACTCTTTTTCATTAAAATCAGGAAAATAAGTTGCTGGAAAATAATATTCTGCATAACTTGATTGGTATAACATAAAATTACTTATTCTTTGTTCTCCACTAGTCCTAATAACAAAATCAAGAGGTGGTAAATCTTGATACAAATTATGTTGATAGAAATTTATCTCAATATCATCTAAATTAATTTCCCCATTCTTATACATTTCACATAATTTACGTGTAGTATCAACAATTTCCCATTGTCCACCATAATTAATACATATATTTAAAACAGGACCAGTATTATTTTTAGATTTTTCACAAGCTTCATCCATTGCTTTTAAAACTTTATCTGGCAAAGGCTCCCTTCTCCCTGAAAAAACTACTCTAGCATTAGCATCCATTATTTCTTGAAATTCATCTTTGAACATTTTTACAAATAAGTTCATTAGAAAATCAACTTCTGATTTTTCTCTTTTAAAATTTTCTGTAGAAAATACGTATAAAGATACATATTTAACTCCTAATTTGCTCATGTATTTCATTAATTTTT
>CANQCQ010000007.1 GCA_947589725.1 uncultured Bacilli bacterium
CTTATGCAAATCTATATAATTCTCAATTTGAAATATAGTTTTGGAAATCATATGATTTCCTTTTTTTGTATAATAATTTTATTTGTGGGTAAAATAATTTTTAATAGATTTTTTGTGTTATAATGTTTATAGGATATTTTGCAACAGGAGGAAATTTATGAAATTAATGCTTATTGGTGGTGGCAATACTAGATCACAAGAATGGGAAACTAAAGAGATTGATGAAGAGGTAGTTAAAATGACTGGATTAGAAAACCCTCATTTTTTATTTGTTGGTTTAGCTTCTTCTTATTCAGATTCTTATTATGATGCGATGAAAAATATTTACAAATCATTAGGATGTGAATGTGAGTATTTAAAAAAGAAAAATATTATTAATAATCGTGATATAGTTATTAATAAAATTAATAGAGCAGATATTATTTATATTGGTGGAGGAGATACTATCAAGTTACTTAATCAATTAAAAGAGTATAATTTAGAAGAACTTTTTAAACAAGCGGCATTAAGTAATAAAGTAATAGCAGGCATTTCTGCTGGTGCAATTATGCTATGTCGTGAAGGTTACTCAGATTCTTTGATACTTAGAGGTGAATCTGATAAATATGATTTTATAGATGGTTTAGGTATTGTTGATATTGCCTTTTCTCCTCATCATAGTGCTGAAAAACGTGCAGAATTATTAACGGAGATTGGTAATAGAACAGTTTATGGACTTGAAAATGGTGTAGCTTTAAAAATTATTGATGATGATTTTTCAATAGTTAAAAGTATTAAAGAAAATAATGCTTTTCTAATTACTAAAGATTCAGAAAAGATAATAAATTAGTGAAGAAGTGATTGTTGTGAAAAAGAAAGATAAAAAGAAGTTAATTGAGTTTGGTATAGGATTATTAGTTTTACTTTTTGTTTTTATATATAATAATTATTTGGAAGAGCCTATTAATAAATATTTGAATGATAGTGATTCTTCATTACCGGTTAATGCTAATAGGATAGTAGATGGTAATTTAACTATATATTTTATGGATGTTGGTCAGGCAGATTGTATTTTAATTGCTAATAAGGAACACTATATGCTAATTGATGCAGGTAATAATGAAGATGGGATTAAGCTTGTAAATTACTTTAAGAATTTGGGTATTGAAAAATTTGATTATGTTGTAGGAACTCATGCTCATGAAGATCATATCGGTGGAATGGATGATATTATAAATAATTTTGCTATAGATAATTTTTATATGCCAGATGTAGTCACAACGACAAAGACTTTTGAGGATTTATTAGATGCTTTAGAATTTAAACAAGTTACTTTTACAACACCAGAAATTGATTCTAAATTTTATTTAAAAGATGCTATATTTACTGTTTTATATGTAGGTGATGATGAAGGCAATTTAAATGATTCATCAATAGTTTTAAAAATGGAATATGGCGAAAATTCATTTCTTTTTACAGGAGATGCTACTAGTTCTGTTGAGAGGGAAATATTAAATAAAAATATTACAGCGGATTTAATAAAAATAGGACATCATGGTTCTCAATATTCTTCAACGGAAGAATTTTTAAATAAGGTTAATCCAAAGTATGCTGTTATTTCAGTGGGAGAGGGTAATATTTATGATCATCCTAAACAAGTAACTCTAGATAAGCTTAATAAATTAGATGTAAAAATATATCGCACTGATTATGATGGAACTATCAAAGTAACAAGTGATGGTAAAAAAATAAATATAAGTACAATGGAGACTGATACTAATGGATAAAAATTTATATGCAATAGATGAAATAATTGATGATATAGTAAAAATTGAAAATATAAGTACAAATGAGATTGTTTATGTTGATAAAAAGGTCTTACCTACTAATATAGAAGAGGGAACAATATTAAAATTTGATTTAAATAAATATAGTATTAATAAAACAAAAGAAGAAGAAAGAAGACAACAGTTTCGTAATCGATTAAATAAGTTAAAGGGTTTTAATAATGAATAATTTAAAAAGAATTGATTCTTTTCCAATAGATTTCATGGAAGAGTCTTTTATTGAAAATAAAGAATTAAAAGGATATGTAGATTATCTTGAAATAAAAAACTCAAAGCTTTTATCTTCTAATTTTGATAAATGTATTTTTCAAGGTTTAGATATTACATCTAGTATTATTGAAAAATGTAGTTTTGCTAATGTATCTTTAAATGATCATACTTATCAGAATGTTACTTTTAAAGATTGTAATTTAGTTGGAGTTAATTTTACTGATTCATATTTAGAAAATGTCGTATTTGATAATTGTAATTTAGTTTTTAGTAATTTTACATCTGCTAATTTAAAGAAAGTTAGTTTTCTATCTTGTAATTTAAGTGAAGCTTATTTTAATTCTTTAAAGTGGAGTAATACTAGTTTTGATCATTGTAATATTAATGAATGTGAGTTTTATAAAACTAGTTTAAATAAAATTGATTTTAATACTTGTTCTTTTAATAGAATTAATGCCTCTTTTGATAATTTAAAAGGATTAGTTGTATGTTTAGATCAAGCTGTTCTATTGTCTAAAATGTTAGGTATTCAAATAAAATAGCTTGCGAAAGATCCTTTTGTATGGTATATCTATATTAGAATAAAGGAGGGATTAATGATGGATGAGGTTAAACAAAGATTTTCAACTTCTACTGTTATTATAGTTATAATTTTATTAGCAATTTTTATAGTTGTGCCACCACTAGCAAGAGTTTTCTATGCTGAAGATAAGCCTAATAAGGTGGTAGATAAAGATGATAAAGAACAAAATGAAGATTTAAGGGATGAAACTATTAGCTGTAATATAGATTATCCTAATGCATCTTTAAAAATATCTTTAGTTGCGACTTATAAAACAGGTATTATTGATTCTAATGTACTTACATTTACTAATCCAAATGGATATGTGAGATTTGATCAAATTCAGTCAGTAGAAGGTCAAGAGGAATTTCAAGCATATGACTTTTTATTAAGTTCATTTAATGGTTTGGATGCTAATCATATTAGTACTCAAAATAATATTACAGTAGTTACTTTAGACCAAGAACTTTTTGATAGCTTAGGTGAAGAAGAACAATACAATAAAATAAGTGATCATTTTGGTGATCCTATTACTCTTCAAGGTTTCTATGAATCTAATGGATTTACTTGTATTAAAGAGTAGATTTTAACTTATCTTTAACATTATTAGTATGATAAATAGATTTTGGATTAATTTTTAATTTATCAATTAATTTAGTATTATTTATATTTATAACTAAATACTTTACCTTATTAAGGTAGAGTTTTTTCTTAACATTTTTTTGTAATTTACTTTCAATATTTTCTAACTTATTAGTATATGTTTTATAAATTTTATAAGTATATTTAATTCCATTATCTGACTTTTTAGGTATTATTTCTCTTAGATAAACAATATAATTATCATTGGTTTTTTCAATACCTATAGAATCTATAATAGCTATATTATTTAATTCATTATATGGTGGAACAATAAATATAAATAAAAGTATAAATATAATTGTTGTTATTAAAAGTTTTTTCATCTTATCCTACCTCGATATTTATTATTTGTAAGAATACTATTTCTATATAATTTATCATTGTCTATTTTTATTATTGTATCTTTAATTTCATTTTTTTCTAGGGGAATAAATGGTGTTAAGTATTTATAACCAAATGACTTACTATGATATAGATTACTTCCTAAGAAAAAAACTCCAATAATTACTCCAATTAGACCTAAGAAGCTACTTAAAAGTAGGATTAATACTTTATAAAATCTTATAACACTTACAAATTCTTGAGATGTAAAAACAAGGCCAGCCATCGAAGATATGGCAATGACAATTATCATAATAGGTGATACAATTCCTGCCGCAACAGCGGCATCTCCTAATATTAATCCACCTAAGATAGATACGGCTGAGCCATTTGTTGAAGACATTCTAATGTCTGATTCTTTTAAAATTTCAAAGCAAATTATCATAAATAGTGCCTCAAGATAAGCGGGGAAGGGTACGAAAGTTCTACCAGCTTTTAACATAAGTAATAAGTCTATTGGGACAAAGTCATAGTTTCTAGTTGTTACTGCTATATAAAGAGCAGGAGTTAGAATGGCTATGAAAAAAGCTATTATTCTTATTAGACGAATAAATGAAGTATGAGCACTTTTTTGATAATAATCATCAACAGTATGAAAAAAATCTATAAAGAAATTAGGAACTATTAAAACATAAGGACTGTTATCAACAACAATCAAGACTTTACCTTCTAGTAATTGCATAGCTGCTTTATCAGGTCTTTCTGTTGGCATAATTGTTGGAAATAACTGACCTTTAACTTCTAAACTTCTTTTGATATAACTTGAATCTATTAATCCATCTATATCTATTTTATTTAATTGATTTTTAATATTAGTAACTAAATTTTTTTTTACTATACCATCTATATATACTAATCCAACTTTAGTAGAAGTAATTCTCCCCATCTTTTTAGTATCTACTATTAGTCTTTTATTTGGAATTCTTTTTCTAATTAAACCAATATTTGTATTATAGTTTTCAATAAAAGAGTCTTTTGGTCCAATAACAGATATTTCTCCATCTATTGTTTGAACACCTCTTGTTAAATTTTCTCTTACTTCTAGAGCATAAGTTTTCCATTTGGTTTCTATTATTACAAAAGAATTAAATAAATAATTATTTATTTCAGTTTTAGTAATTATTTTTAAATTTTCATTAGGAATATTATTTTCTAAATATTTTATTTGTTTTTTATTAAGTAATTGTAAGTTTTCTAATACTAAGGAATCAAAATTATAACTATTAATAATAGTTTCGATATATGTTAATTTTACTTTTGTATTATCTATTGTAATTTCTTTATTTATAATGTCGGAAGAGGTCATTTTTATCACCATTATTAGTATGGAAAATAAATTCTATTTTATGTATAATATTGCTAGGGTGAATATATGTTAGTATTAATTGAGAGACTTGATTATTTTGGAAGAGGAATTGGATATATTGATGGTAAAATATGCTTTGTTGAAAATGCCTTAGAAAAAGAATTAGTTAATGTGAAAATAACTAAAGAGACAAAGGGTTATTATGAAGGAAAAGTTATAAATTATATTAAAAAAAGTCCTGAAAGAGTAGAGAGTTTATGTCCTATTTATGATAGATGTGGTGGTTGTCAACTACAGCATATGAATATTTTAAAAGAAAATGAATTTAAAACTTTAAAAGTAAAAGATTTACTAAAAAGAATTGGTAAGATAGATCCTTCTATTGTTAGAGATTGTATTAATGTTAATGAATATAATTATCGTAATAAATTAACTCTTCATCAATTAAATAATAAAATTGGTTTATATAAAGAAAACTCTAATGAGATTGTTGAATTATCTAAATGTTTAATTACAAGAGAAGAATTAAATGAAAAAATTTATAATATTAAAGATATTATGCTTAAATGCAATAATACTAATAAGTCTAATAAAATAGTTTTAAGAGTAGGTAATAATAATCATAATGTAATTATAGAAGCTTTAGAAAATACTGATAATTTTAAAGAATTAAATTGTTATGGTTTATTTGTAGATAATGAATTAAAAGAAGGGAAATATTTAATATCAGAAATAGGGGAATATAAGTTTTATGTCTCACCAGAATCTTTTTTTCAAGTAAACGGTGATATGACAAAAGTTTTATATGATGAGGTTCTAAAATTTTGTCGTGATAAAAAATTTTTAAATGTATTAGACCTATATTGTGGTACTGGAACTATTGGTATTTATATATCTAAATATGTTGATAATGTTTTAGGTATTGATATTAGTAAATCTAGTATTGATGATGCTAATAAAAACTTAAGTTTAAATGGAGTATCTAATGTTAAATTTATTTGTAGTAGAGTAGAAGACTATATTGATAAAATCATTGGAAACTATGATTTAGTAATTGTTGATCCTCCTCGAGCAGGTTTGTTTCCAAAGACAATTGACTATTTAAAAAAAATCGAAGCTAAATATATTATTTATATTTCATGTGATCCAGCAACTCTTTCAAGAGATCTTTCATTACTTAAAGAATTATATGAGATAAAAGTGATAAAAACATTTAATATGTTCCCTAAAACATACCATGTAGAGTCTTTTTGTATATTAGAAAAGATAAGTATTAACTGTATATAACTATCTAATAATTTAGCCTAAATAATTTCATAGATGAAGAGTTTTAAATTATTTACTTTTCTTTTTTTTTGTGATAGTATTCTATTAGAATAGGAGCGTATGCTATGAACTTGATCGGATTAACTTTAAACCTTGTTGTATTAGGATTTTATTTATTTTTAGTAACCTTATATTTTTCTAAAAATAATGCCAATAATATAGATAATCACATATATAAATATTTTTTATTAGATGTTTTTGGTTTAATTGTTACTGAGATAATATTTTTATTTACATCTTACTATATACCTAATAATATTTTTATTGTTGGTTTCTTTAAACGAGCTAGTTTTTATTGTATTTTAGTTTTCTTTATAATTTTGGCTTATTATATTTTATTTGTTATTACTGAAAATAATAAGAAATGGCGAGATATTATGAATAATAATAAAGAAAAAATTTCTAAAATAATATTATTTGCTCTTTTTGTTATTGCTATATTTCAATTTACATTACCTATTAATTTTCATTATAATAATAGTGGGGTAATTGACTATGTGTATGGTCCTGCTACTAATGATTTAGCTTCTGTTATTTCTGGATTAATATTATTTTTTGTTATTCCTTCAATAGTTATTAATTGGAAAACAATTAATAAAAAGAAATTACTTCCTTTTTTAGTTACTTCTATTTTAGAAGTTGCTACGCTTATTATTAATTCAATTGATCTATCTTTATGCTTTGCAGCTTTTTCATTAACAATGGCTTGTTATATGATGTACTTTACTATTGAAAATCCAGATTTAAAACTGATAACAGAATTACAACTTGCTAAGAGTCAAGCTGAAAGATCTAATAAAGCTAAAAGTGATTTCTTAAGTAGTATGTCTCATGAGATAAGAACTCCACTTAATGTTATTGTTGGTTTATCTCAAATGATAAAAGATTCTAATGATTTAGAAGAAATCCACAATGATTCTAATGATATTGTAATGGCATCACAAAACTTACTCGAACTAGTTAATAGTATATTAGATATTAATAAACTTCAATCTAATAAAATGGAAATTATTGAGACTAAATATGTTCCGGTTGCTATTTGTGATGAATTAATGAAATTAATTCAAGTACGTATAGGTAATAAACCTATTGAACTTATTACTAATTATGCCAAAGATTTACCAAGTGAGTTATATGGAGATAAAGAAAAAATTAAACAGATATTAGTTAATTTACTTACTAATGCTGCTAAATATACAGATAAGGGTACTATAACTCTTGATGTAAGTAGTAAAATAAAGAAAGATAATTGTCTTTTAACAATCTCTGTTAAAGATACAGGACGTGGAATAAAAGAAGAACAAAAGAAGTTTCTATTTACTCAATTTTATCGATTGGAAGAAGATAAAGATACTGACATTGAAGGAACTGGTTTAGGCTTAGCTCTTACTAAATCATTAGTTGATTTATTAGGAGGTAAAATAACTGTTGATAGTAAATATATGGAAGGTTCTACTTTTACTGTTGTTTTGCCTCAAAAGATGGTTGAAGCAAAAGCTGATAATAGTATTGATGATTTGATTGATCATTCAAATGAAGATTTTTCTAATATTAATGATAATGACAATAACGATGATGTTAATAATAATTCTGAACTGAATGATGGCGAATCTTCGGGTAAAATATTATTGGTTGTTGATGATAATAAATTGAATCTAAATGTAGCTTCAAGATTACTTAAAGATATGAATTATGATACTGATACAGTTCAAAGTGGGTTTGATTGTATTAATATGATTCAAAAAGATAATAGATATGATTTAATATTTATGGATATTATGATGCCAAGTATGAATGGTGTTGAAACGATGCAAAAATTAAAATCTATGAATAATTTTAATATTCCAATAATTGCCTTAACTGCAGATGCAACTGAAGGAAGTCGTGAAAAATACTTAAATGCAGGTTTTGATGAGTATATATCAAAACCAATAAATAAAGAGATTTTAGAAAAAACAATCAATAAATTTTTAAAACATTAATTAATAGTAAAGGAGAATAGTTATGGAGCAAATTAATATAGCCTTAAATGTTTGTACAATAATATTTTTTGTTTTCATGGTCGGTATATATTTATCTAAGAAAAATATTAGTAACTTAGAAACAAAACTATATAAAAGATTATTAATTTTTAATGGAATTTATTTATTTGTTCACTTATTTTGGTTATTATTAGGTGATAGATATCTTTATCATGATTATTTACTTAGTATTGCTTCTAATTTTCATTTTGTTGTTATAATTATTTGGCTTTATTATTTTACTTTCTATACATTTCTTTTATCTTATGAAAGTAATGAAAGTTTTAAAAATTATTATTTTAAAAATAAAAAATCTATAAATATATTTTTAGGCCTTTTCGTAATAATTATTTGTATTATTCAAATGATTCTTCCGACAACTGTTTTAAATAATGATGGTGAAATTTTATTTGATGTTGTGGGTATCAATCAATATTACTTTTTTGGTGTAGCTTTAATATTTTTATTAATTAATATATTTACTTTATTTAAAAATAGAAAAATTTGTGATAAGAGTAAAATGTTACCTTATAAGATAATTGGTTTATTTTGTATTATTACGCTTCTTATTTCAATATTTTATCCTTCTCTTTGTTCTGTTTTGATACTTATAACGATAATTAGTTATTTATTGTATCATACGTTGGAAAATCCAGATACAAAGATGATAACTGATTTAAATACACAAAAAAACAAATTAGAAAAGGCTTTCGCAAGTAAATATCACTTTTTAAATACTGTTTCTAATCAATTAGATGCTCCTTTAAATACAATTTTAGAATTATCAAAAAGTATTGAATTATCTAGTACTAATGAACGTGAAAAAAATGATGCTAGAAGTATTATGATAAATGCTGAAAATTCACTTGAATTAGTTGATAATATAATAGATATTAATAAAATAGAATCTAAAGATATGGAAATTGTTGAAAATAATTATAATCCATTAATTATTATTAATGATATAGTCAATTTATTAAAAGTAAAATTATTAAATAAGAATGTTGAATTTAATGTTAATTATGAATCTGCTATTCCTTATCAATTATATGGCGATAAAGCTAAAATAAAGAGAATTATTACTAATTTATTAAATAATGCTTTTAAATTTACTAATACTGGTTCTATAGATTTTACTTTAAGTTGTAATACTAAAAAAGATACTTGTTTTTTGAAATTTTCAGTTAAGGATACAGGTCGTGGAATAAGTGAAGAAGAACAAAAATTTATTTTTGAAGATTTTATGACTTCTGATCGCGTACTTGATCAAAATGATTATAATGCCTGTTTATGTTTATTTGTTACTAAGTCTTTAATTGAAGAGTTAGGTGGTCATTTAGAGGTTGAATCAACTTATGGTAGTGGTTCTAATTTTACGGTTTATTTAACACAAAAAATTTCTATAATGAATGCTGATAATAGTATAGAAGCTCTTCTAGAAGCAGACAAAGACTACAACTATAACTATAATAATCAAGTTATGAATAATACTATACCAAGAGGAGATGTTAGTATTTTGCAAAATTCTACTAATACAAATATAAATTCTAATACTACTCCTGTAGCTAATGTTGGTATTAATACTGAGAGTCCAGTTGAATCTTTAGTTAATAATAATACTCCAAGTACTAATGTTTCTAATACTACAGTTCCTGATAAGTCAGAAATTGAAGTTATTAGTTATACTCCTTCTCTTGATAATTCTACTAATGAGACTGTTCCTAAGACTGATAATAATGTAGTAACTAGTCAAAATGATAATAATAATGTTGCTAGTACTATAAATACTACTAATGATTCTGCAAATAAAAAAGTTTTCTTAATAGTTGATGATAATAAATTAAATTTAAAAGTTGCTGCTAAAATGTTACAAAAATATAATTGTAATATAGAGTTAGCAAATAGTGGTAGTGAAGCAATTGACTTTATAAATAGTGGTAAACATTGTGATTTAATATTTATGGATATTATGATGCCAAATATGAATGGTGTTGAAACAATGCATAAATTAAAATCTTTAAATAATTTCAATATTCCTGTAATTGCTTTAACAGCTGATGCAATGGAAGGTAGTCGAGAAAAATATTTAGGAGAAGGATTTGATGAATATTTTTCTAAACCAATTGTAAGAGAAACTTTAGAAGAAGTTTTAGCTAAATTTAATATGTTAAATTAAATCAGATTTTAATATCTGATTTCTTTAGTTTAATGATACAATATAAATAATGGAGGAAGATTTATGGAGTATATTTATAAGCCGATTGGTGTATGTTCTGTTGAAATGATCTTTGATATTGATAATGACACTAATGTAATTAAAGATTTTAAAAGTATTGGTGGTTGTAATGGAAATTTAAAAGGAATAGCTTCTTTAATTAAAGGTATGAAAATAGATGATGTTATTTCTAAACTTGAGGGAATTAAATGTAATTTAAAAGGTACATCATGTCCAGATAATATAGCTAAAGCTTTAATAGAATTTCAAAAAAAGAATAAGAAGTAGGAGAATAGTTATGGATGCTGCAAAAGTTGGTAACTTTATTTGTACATGTCGTCATAATAAAAATTTAACTCAAAATGAGTTAGCTGATATTTTAGGAGTTCCTAGAAAAATAATTTCAAAATATGAAAATGGAATTATATTACCAGATACTTATTTATTATTTGAATTATCAAAAGTGTTTGACGTATCAATCGAAGAATTAATTACTGGTAACATAAAAAGTAGGGAATTAAATAAATATAATATTTCTAAAGATAAGATATCAGTAAATATCCTAAAAATAATATTCTTAATAGCTAATGTATCACTAATAATCTTTTTATTAATAAGTAAGATTAATTTAAAATATTTACTTTTAATATCATCTATTTTAGTAATAATAAATATAACGGTTATTACTATAATGAATTATCATAGTAGTAAGAAATTTTCTCCTAGCTTATTTGATAATTTATTTTCAATAAATATTAATATTTTAAATATAAAATTATTTTCTTGGAATAAAAAATATAAATAATCGTGGTGATTTTTATGAAAAAGAGAATTGATAAATTAAATAGTATTAATAAGATAAAATTTAGACCTATTTATTTAGTAATTATTATTTTTATTATTTTATTATTTTTACTTATCCTTTTTTTTCCTAGAATTAATTTAATAGGGGAGGATAATATTACTATTAGTTATAATTCTAAATATAAAGAAAATAAAGCAAAGTTTACATTCTTTGGAAAAGATTTATCTAAAAATATAAAGATAACTGGTAAAGTTAATACTAAAAAAATTGGAGTTTATAAGGTTAAATATAAAATTAATTTTCTTATACCTTTAAGTAAAACTAGAGTTGTTAATGTCGTTGATAAAGTTAAACCGAGTATTATTTTAACTGGAGGAAAAGATGTTATTGCTTGTCCTAATACTAAATATAAGGATGAAGGTTTTTCAGCTATTGATGAATATGACGGAGATTTAACTAAAAAAGTAAAAGTTGCGAAAAGTAAAAATAAAATTACATATGAAGTATCTGATTCAAGTAAAAATAAGACAAAAATTGAGATTTCCATTACTGTTGGAGATAATTATAAGGATCCAGGATATGTGGCAATTGATAATTGTGATGGTGATATTACAGATAAAGTTAGTGTTCTAGGCGAAGTTGATTCTAATAAAGAAGGGAGTTATACTGTAACTTATAAAGTTAGTGATTCAAGTAATAATGAAATAGCAGTAGAAAGAAAAGTTAATGTTAATAAAAGAATTTATACAAATACTGGTGTTAGTAAAGAGGGAGTTATTTATTTAACATTTGATGATGGACCTCAATCTGGAACTACTGACGTAATTTTGGATATTTTAAAAGAAGAAGGTGTTCTAGCAACTTTCTTTGTTACAAATAGAGGACCAGATGAATTAATAAAAAGGGAGGCTTTAGAGGGTCATACTGTAGGATTACATACAGCATCACATGATTATGCACAAGTTTATAGTTCAGCTAATAATTATTTTAATGATTTAAATAGTGTTCATGATAGAGTAAGTCGAATAACTGGAATGGATTCTAGAATAATTAGATTCCCAGGAGGAAGTAGTAATACTATATCACGAAGATATAGTTCAGGAATTATGAGTTATTTAACGCAAGAAGTTTTAAATAGAGGCTATAGATATTATGATTGGAATATAGAGTCAGGTGATTCTGGTATTACAACAGATCCAAATGAAGTCTACAGTAGAGTAGTAAATAGTCTTTCACATGCAAAACCTAATATGATTCTTATGCATGATATTAAAGCTCATACTAGAGATGCCTTAAGAAGAATTATTCGATATGGTAAAGAAAATGGTTATAAATTTGAACGTATTACAATGGATACTGCTATGATTAGACAAAGAGTAAATAATTAATATAATTTAGTACTCTGCATAAAATATTTAGAATAATACTTTAGGTGGAGGACTCTTTCTAAATGAATAAAATAAAATTAATTAAAATAGTAATATCTATTTTAATAATTGTAATTATTGGTTTTAGCTCATTTATTTATATAAAATTTATGTTATTTGATTTATCTAGTAATTATAAAGAAGATAAATATTCTGATTTAGATTTTGAAAATATAAGTAATATCAAAATTAATTTATCTAAAGCTAAAAACATAAATATATTATCAGGAGATAGTATTAAATTAGATACTAAGAGTTGTCCATTAATTATTAAAAGAAGTAGTAATACTTTAAAAATAAAAAATAAAAATAATTTAAGTACTTGTAAAGATATAAATATATATTTAAATAACAAAGAAACTTTAGATAATTTTTCTCTTGTAGTTAAAAAAGGAGATATAAGTATTAATAATTTAATGACAAAAATATTAAATTTAGATTCTTCTTCCGGTAAAACTATTTTAAATAATATTTTAGTTTATGATAAGTCTAGTATTTTTACTAAATATGGGAATTTATCTATTAATAATTCAATATTAAATAATTTAAATTTAAAAAGAGTTTTTGGTAATACTATACTTTCTTCTTCTATACTTGGACATTCTTATATAGAAGCCGGTATGGGCAATTTAGATATTAATTTATTAGGTAATATGAATGATTATATGATTAGTGGTACTAGAGGTATAGGTAATTTTTTGATTAATGAAAGAAGACTTTTAGATACTAAGATAGTAGGGAATGGGAAGAACTATATTAAAGTAGATGGCGGTATTGGAGATGTTACTATTAAATTTAGTAATAAATTAAATACTTATAAAATGACATATAAAGTTTTAAATAAAACAAATTTTCAAGAAAAAGATGCTTATTATTTAACTTTACAAAGTAATAATAGGGAAGTTGATACTATTATTTTTGAAGATAAAAATAGTTTACTTGATATTGGTAAAACTTATGAATTTACTTTTATTGGAAATAATTTTGATAATATTAGGTCTAATTTTAAAAATATTATAAAAAGTATCAAAGAAATTAAGTAGAAATTAATCTACTTTTTTTGTATAATTTATTATAGGTGAAGTGTATGAAGTATTTAAATTATTTTCAGTATAATTCGACTGTTATATTAACATATTTTTTTATTTGTTTGTTCGTTATGATTATTCATCAAATAACTAATGGGGAAAGTACAAAGCATTTTTTTTCAACTAGTTCTTCATCTTCTCTTTTAAATCCTTTGACGTATGTTAGATTTTTTACTCATGTTTTAGGTCACGGTAGTTGGGATCATTTTACTCATAATTTTTTATATATATTATTAATTGGTCCAATGGTAGAAGAAAAATATGGTAGTGTTAATTTAATTATTATGTTTTTAATTACGGCCTTTATTGATGCAGTTGTAAATAAAATTTTTTGTAAAAATACTCGTACATATGGAGCTAGTGGAATAGTTTTTATGTTGATAGTTCTTAGTAGTTTTGTAAATATTGAAGCTGGTAAAATACCTCTTACTTTAGTTTTAATAATTCTTTTTTACATTGTTGATGAAATATTTAGTGGTTTATTTAAAAAAGATAATGTGTCACATCTTGGACATATATTAGGTGGTGTCTGTGGATTATTTTTTGGATTTTACTTTAAGTAATATTAGAAAACTCTTTTATTGCTTATGATTATAATTATGGTATAATTAGTTTGATGTTCATATAATTATATAGTTATAAAGGATGATATTAAAATGAGAATAATTAAAAATTTAATGACAAAAATATTTAAAAAACGTAATAATGCTCCATGGTTAGATTATTATTCAAGAGAAGATAGAAGTATTAAATTTACTACTAAGTCAATTTATGATTATTTAGTTGATGAAGTAGGGGAAGATAAAGATTTTATTGCTCTTAATTATTTTGAGAATAGAATTAGTTATAATGAGTTATTTGATAACATTAATTTGTGTGCAAAAGCATTAAGAAGTTATGGTGTAAAAGAAGGAGACGTTGTAACAATATGTTTACCTAATATGCCTGAGGCTTTATATGCTTTTTATGCTTGTAATAAGATTGGTGCTATAGCAGATATGGTTCATCCATTAAGTAGTCCTGAACAAATAAAATTTTATTTAAATGAAAGTAAAAGTAGATTTTTATTTTTAGTTGATTTTAATTATGATAAATTTAAAGATGTTTTAGAGGATACTTTAGTTTATAAAACTATTTTAGTATCTCCAAAGTGTAGTATGCCTTTAGGACTTAATGTTGGATATACGTTAACTAGGTCTATTAAGACTAAGAGACCTAAATTTAATGATCGTGATTATATGTCTTGGAAAGATTTTATTTCTAAAGGATTTACTTATAGTAAAAATTATAAAGCAAAGGTAAAAAAAGATGATGTTGCTTTAATTTTACATAGTGGTGGTACAACCGGAACTCCTAAAGGTATCATGATATCAAATTATAGTTTTAATGCTCTTGCTATGCAATCTGCTGTTAATGTTATTGATGTTAGACCGAAGGATAAAATTGTTACTGTGCTTCCTATTTTTCATGGATTTGGTTTA